>JASEHB010000015.1:0-1331 GCA_030018745.1 Desulfatibacillaceae bacterium
CTTCATGTCTCAACCCTGGAAAAGTGACCCGGCGCATCATGGCAAAAAAAATTCTCTTTTACGGCGCTTTTCTTATTTTCTGCCTGGTTGCTTTTGCATACCTGCTTTTTCCCGGCGAAAAGGCCGCAGATTATCTGGAAGCCTTTTTTGCATCCAGAGGGCCTGATTACAGGCTTTTTGTTGAAAGGGTGACGCCAAATCCACCCTTTGGCTTTTCCCTTAAAAATACCGAAATCATTTCCGGCGGCCAGATTCTTTTTGCAGCCAAAAGCGTGGCAGTAAGGCCGGGCCTTTTTTCAATGCTGGCAAACAGGCCCAAAGGCCGTATAACAAGCCAGGCCTACGGCGGGCATATAACCGCCAAAATTGAGACGCTTGGCAGCATACAGGAAGGCTCATTTAAAACCCTTGTGGTTGCAGATGGGCTGGACCTGGAAAAAATTACTTTTCTTGAGCGCCTCACAGACAGGGCCGCCACAGGCAGGCTGGATGCCAGAATTGACTTTGCCGGCGAGCCGAGACAGTGGACAAACGGCCAGGGAGAGGGCGAAATAACCCTTGTCA
The DNA here is from genome assembly GCA_030018745.1 of Desulfatibacillaceae bacterium. Classification (GTDB taxonomy): domain Bacteria; phylum Desulfobacterota; class Desulfobacteria; order Desulfobacterales; family Desulfatibacillaceae; genus JAGVAW01. The sequence goes on from JASEHB010000015.1 coordinate 565, forward strand.
ACGGCAGAATCCAGTTTTTTGCAGAGGTTCTGGGCCTGGATGCCCTTACCGTTGACCAGCTCCTTGCCAAATTTTCCCTTGAATCCGGCGTTCTGGAAATCAGCCGTGGAGAGATGACAAGCAGGGAGGCTTCGGGCGTGCTCACAGGAAAAATTCATCTGGCTCCCGTTTTTGCCCAGAGCAGGCTAAATCTTTCAGGAAGCATAAGGCCCACTCCCGCCCTGTTTTCACGCATAGGCCCCAACTCTCCGGTGGCCGCCTTTTTGCGAAGCCGTATGCAAAACGGCGAAATAAGGGTCAATATAACCGGCACTGTGGACAACAGCCGCATAGTGCTGGGATAGGGTTTTTGCCCTGCCCGAAAAAGAGGGTGCAAAAATGGTAAGAAAACTTCTCATTGCCGGAAATCTCCTTGTCATAGCGGTCAGCTCCTATTTTGTGGTGAGCCTTGCTTACCGATTTGCCCTGGCCTCTCTTCCGCCTGCGCCTCCACCCAGGGAGGTTGTGCTGCCCGCTGGCCCGGCCCAGGAGAACGCTGTGCTGCCCCAAAGCGCCTACCGCGTGGTTGTGGAGAGGGACCTTTTCCGCACCAGCACGCCGGCAGAGGCCCCTCCACCCCAGACGGATTTGGCTGCCCTGGAAGCCACCAAGCTTCAGGTAAGGCTTCTGGGAACCATAACCAGCACAGGGACCCGCAGCTGGGCGGTAATTGAGGACACCCGCAAAAAGGAGGAAGATCTCTACACCGTGGGAGATGTGGTGGCAGG
>JASEHB010000015.1:1341-13903 GCA_030018745.1 Desulfatibacillaceae bacterium
GGCAGGAGCATCCATAAAGGAAATCCACAGGGGCAAGATTGTGTTAAACCTCAAGGGCAAGGATGAAATCCTGCTCATGGAGGATGTGCCTCATCCGGGCGCAGATGACGACAGCGTTGATGTGGCGGTTGCCGAAACGCCCGCCTCCTTCCGCTTGAGACGGTCGGAAATGGAGCGCCACATGATGAACCTGCCCCAGTTGATGAGCCAGGTGCGCATCCGGCCCTCCTTTGAAGACGGCCAGCCGGACGGACTTGCTGTAACACGCATTCAGCCGGGTTCCATTTTCAGCGAAATGGGACTTCAGGACGGGGATGTCATCCAGGGGGTCAACGGCAACGAAATCCGCAGCGTGGAAGATATAATGGCCCTTTACCGCAGTATGCGCCAGTCCGAAAGCCTGGCCCTCCAAGTAAAGCGCCAGGGTTTACAGGAAACTCTAACCTACGCATTCGAATGATAAAAAATGTACTACCGGCATTTCCAGGTCAATGAAAATCCCTTTCGGCCAACGCCTGACCCCAGGTATCTTTACCTGTCGGCCGCGCACCAGGAGGCCCTGGACCACCTTATTTACGGCATTGCCGAGCGCAAGGGCTTTGTGATGATAACCGGAGGGGTTGGCACCGGCAAAACCACCCTTCTGCGTGCGCTGTTAAATGACCTGGATGAAAAAACCGGCACAGCCCTTTTGCTCAACCCCTTTCTTTCCGAGGACGACCTTTTTCCCACCCTTTGCGATGAATTTGCCATTCCAGCCCCCAAAGAGCCTTCCCGAAAGAACTACCTGGACGCCATCAACAGCTTTCTGATGGAAAACTTTGCAAAGGGCAAAAATGCGGTACTTCTCATAGACGAGGCCCAAAACCTCTCCCGCGATGTGCTGGAGCAGATCCGCATTCTCTCCAACCTTGAAACTGAATCCGAAAAGCTCTTGCAGATAGTGCTTGTGGGCCAGGAGGAGCTGAAGCAGGTTCTTGGCCAGAATGCCTTGCGCCAGATAAACGAGCGCATTGGCGTGCGCTACGAGCTTACCCCTCTGGAGCGAGAGGATGTGGCCGCCTATATTGCCCACCGCATGGGCAAGGCCGGCAACCAGGGCAGGCTCCCCTTCACCAAGGGGGCGCTGGATGCCATTTACAGGGCCTCGGGCGGCAACCCACGGCGCATAAACGCCATCTGCGACCGGGCGCTGCTTGCCGCCTATTCCAGGCAGTCTGCCAAAGTGGACAAAAAAACCGTGTGGGCCGCAGCCGCAGAGGTTACCGGAAAGCCTCTGCCCAGCCGTTACAGGCCACAGAACTTTGGGGTTGTTCCGGCCCTGCTTACAGCACTTGTGCTTTTGCTGCTTGTTTATATCGGATATGATTTTCTGCGCGACAGGCAGGATTACAAGGGCTTGGCCCGGCAAACGGAACAGGCTGCCAGGCTTACGAATCCAGCCGTTGTGCCAGAAGAAGGCCCTGGCATGAAAACCGCCCCGGCAATGGCAGCATCCTCCCTGGCCGATACTGTCTCCAAAGGTGAACAGGCCTCTGCAACGATTCTGGATGTGCCAGATCAACCCCTTTTGGCCCAAGACAGGGCTGAACAGGCCCTGCCCGAAAATCAGGGGCAGCAGCAAGGCTCATGGCGTTTGAGCTTTGCAGAGGCTCTTGCCGGAGAGCTTGCCATCTTTGCCCAAAATCCCCAGGCAGCAAGGGGCCAGGGCGGGGCGCTCTTCACCTTGGACGCCGATACCGGGGTTCTTGCCAAATTTTTGCGTCCCTTCCGGGCCGCGGTTCTGTGCGAAAACGGCATGGCAGGCTGCTTTGCCTTGGTGGACAAGGCAGATGAAAACAAGGTTGTTGTTTACAATGACCAAGGGCAGACTGTTACCGTGGAAAGATCTGTTTTTGAAGAAGCCTTTGCCGGAAGGGTCATGTGGCTTGTGCCGGAAAGAGCGGCGCATCTGCGAGCCGCACCTGGAGACCGTGGCGCTGTTGTGTTAAGGCTCCAGCAGATTTTGAACCAGTCGGGCTATCCCCTGGAAACAGACGGCGTGTACGGCCCCAAAACCCTGGCTGCGGTTCTGGCCTTCCAGAGGGATTTCGGCCTGCCGGATGACGGGGTGGCGGGCTTTGCCACAATGGGCCTTGCCTTTCAGCTTACCAGGTCCGATGCAGAGCCTTTAGGCGGAGGCAGCCTGCCATGAGCACCATCCACGAGGCCCTTAAAAAAGTCCAGCAGGAGCGGGAGGCTTCCAGCAAGGCCTATCTGGGGGTGGGCAAAACAGGCCCGCCAAAGCCCAAAAAGCCTTTGGGGCTTGCCCTCCTGACCCTGGGGGCAGCCCTTGCCCTGACGCTTGTTGCAACAGCCGGTTATCTGCTTTTAGGGCCGGACAAAAAACCAGAGACAGCAACGCCCCTTGCCGGGATTGGGCAAACTCCGGCAGAAGCGGTTTCCCCCGGCCCGGTTGCAGCAGACCGGCAAAGGCCTGCTGCCCAAAGCCCAGAAGAGACTGCTTCGGGCAAATCCCTTCCGGCCTTTTTGAAGAATGCCAAGCCCTTTGTACCGGGTGAAGGGGTAAGGGCGCCTTCCCCCATACGGCCTTCAGGCGCCAAAATGGCCGCAGCTTTAGGCGCAGGCAGGGAGCAGGCCCCGCCGCCTTCCCCGGCATTGGAACCAGCACCTTTAGCTTTTGCAACAACAGCGCCCGCGGCCCAGGCCCCTCCGCCTATGGGGGCGGAAAGCTTTGGAGAGCCGCAAGATGGGCTGGTTGCGCCTGCAAACACCCAAGGAGCCAGGGAGCTTTTTGAAAGAGGCCTTGACCAGCAGGTGGCGGGAAATATGGAAACAGCCGCCCAATACTATGCCCAAAGCCTTGAGGAAGACCCGGATTATGTGCCCAGCCTAAACAACATGGCTGTCATTGCAATGGAAAGGGGCCAGCTTGAACTGGCGGAAAGGGCGCTGCAACAGGCCGTGACCATTGGCTCCGGCTCGCCGGACCCCTATTACAACCTTGCGTGTCTTTATGCAGGGCAGGGAGATATTGAACAGGCCCTGGAATATCTGAACCGGGCCATTGAAAAAGAGCCGGAGGCAGCCCTGTGGGCGCAACAGGACCTGGATTTGGAAATACTTTACAATGAAGAGCGCTTTTTGGAGATAACAGGCCGATGAGAAAAAGCCAGCAAAGGAAAGCTTCAGGTTTACTGTATAAGCTTGAGCATGAAGGATAAGCCATAAACCGTTCCTGCATTCTTAAAAAAACAAAACGGCGCGCGGCAAAAAAAATGCCGCCTGCCCAAAGGCTTTTGCAGACCAAAAAAATGTTAACGCACCTTTAAGCAGGCCGGTTAACAGCCGGGCCAGGCAGGCGCAAATGAGGCATATGACAAAAAAACGCTTTGGGCTTTTCGCGATGCTTTGCCTTGTCGCGATGATTCTTTTTTCTCATCCAGGCCAGGCAGCGCGCGTTACAGGCGCCCAGGGGGTTCAGGCAGCCGCAGAGGAAGGCCCCCAGGCCCAGATCATCCAGCCCCAGACCCAGGCAGGCACAGGCTCTGACGAGGTTCTTTGGAGCCTGGAGTTTCGGGATGCGGACATCACCCAGCTCATCAAGCACATGAGCAACATTTCAGGCAAAAACTTCATTGTTGACCGCCGGGTAAGGGGCAAGATTCATGTTATCTCCCCCACCAAGGTCACAGCTCAAGAAGCTTGGCGGGTGTTCGAGTCGGTCCTTGAGGTGAATGACTTCACCCTTGTGGAATCCGGCGAGGTGATAAAGGTCATACCATCCCCGGAGGCCCGCGCAAGGGATGTGGACACGATTTTGAACATGAGGCAGCAACGGGGCGAGGACCGCATTGTAACCCAGGTTGTACCCCTTGCTTATGCAAGCCCCGCGGAAATCCAGAAGATTTTTCAGCCCCTGGTGAGCAGGAACAGCATCATCCTGCCCTATGAACCCACCAATACGCTTATCATCACGGACTACCATTCCAATATTCAGCGGCTTTTGAAAATCCTTGCGGTTATTGATGTGATGGGGGTGGGCGAAATCATCAGCGTAATTGCCCTGGAAAACGCCCAGGCCGAGGAATCGGTAAAACTGCTCACAGCCCTTTTTCAGCAGAAGCGCCTGCCCCAGAGCCGCCAGACAGTTGAGCAGATACGCATGGTGGCTGATTCGCGCACCAACTCAATTGTGCTCATGGCAAGCGAGGTGGACACCGCATCCATCCGTGAGCTTATCAAAATGCTTGACCGCACGGTTCCGCGCGGCAAGGGCCGCATAAGGGTCTATTACCTGCAAAACGCCCAGGCCGAGGATGTTGCCGTTGTGCTGGAAAAGCTTTCAGCCGGCCGAACAGCCCAGGGAGCGCAGACAGGCGAGCCTCCCCTCATAAGCAAGGCTGTTCTCATAAGCCCGGACAAGGCCACCAACAGCCTTATCATCGCAGCAGAGCCTGACGACTACCGCATTCTTGAGGATGTCATCCTGAAGCTGGATATTCCCAGGGCAATGGTTTACATCGAGGCCCTCATAATGGAGGTCTCCACCAAAAAAAGCTTTGATCTGGGTGTTGAATGGCGCGCAGGCGATGACCTGACCATTGAGGGAGGCCGGGCCGCCTACTTTGGCGGAAGCGGCGGCGGCGGCACGGACGGGGCCTACCAGATATTTCCAAGCCCGCAGTTAACCCCCGGCGGAGTGGCCGTGAATTTTCCCACGGGTTTTGCCCTTGGCATAATCGGGGAGGCCATAAAAATCGGGGATGTCACCTTCCCCAACATCGGCGCGGTTCTGCGGGCCTACCAGGGGGATTCGGATGTGCATATCCTTTCTGCGCCCCAGCTTCTTACCACCAATAACGAGCAGGCACAGATAACCGTTGGCAAGAATGTGCCTTACGCCACCCGCCAGGAAACCAGCTCCGCCACCCTGGACTACACCACATACGAGTACAAGGATGTGGGCATAATATTGAAGATCACCCCCCAGATAAGCCAGGAGCGCCTTGTGCGCCTGGCTGTGTTTCAGGAGGTCACCCGGCTCATCACCACGGGCGACACCAGCCGCCCCACAACCTTCAAGCGCTCCACAGAAACCACGGTTGTGGTCCAGGACGGCCACACCATAGTCATAGGCGGACTCATCGACCAGTCAACAGAAGGCGGGGCCTACAAGGTTCCCTGTTTGGGGGATATTCCCCTTATGGGAGCATTTTTCCGCTCTATCACAGAGCGCAGGGATCGCACCAACCTCTATGTTTTTCTCACCCCCCACATAATCGAGCAGCCGTCGGAAGCCCGCAAAATCTACGAGGAAAAACGAGATGAGATAAAGGGCATCGAGCAGGAGGCAATACAGCTTTACAAACGCCGCGGAGATTTGAACTACACATTCGACTCCATGACCCTTGAAGACAGGGAGCCGGCCCCGCACACAAGCGACATCCTGCCGCCGCGGGGTTTTGGGCTGGAAACAGACCCGGAGTTCAATGCAGACCAGACCCTGGACATGGAAGAGCCTTTGCTAATCACGCCAGACCCATAAGCCAAACTGGTCGGCAAAAAGGTGTAAAAGGATTTTTTTTAGAAGGCGCCCCTTGGCATTTTTCAAGAAGGATTATTTAAAAGGCCATGAGCACATTGACCCTGGATGAAATACTTGCCGCAGAGTTCCACATAGGCCCGGAGCTTGTTGCAGAGGCAAAAAAAACCGCATCAGAGCGCGGCATACCCTTTGGGGATGTGCTTGTGAGCAAAAAGGCCCTTACGGAAACCCAGTTTCTTCGGGCCTTGGGCAGCTATTACGGCCTGCCCGTGTGGGATACCCTGCCCAAACAGCCAATGGCCCCGGACTTTACCGGCAGCGTGCCTATCCAGTTTCTTAAAAAGCACAGGATGGTTGCGGTTTACCCTCCGGCTCAAAACGGGGGCCAGCAGCCCCAGGCCCCGGTGATTGCCGTAAATGATCCGGCCAATATCCACGCCCTGGACGACTTTGCCCGCATGGTGGGGCCTGGCCCCATAAAAACCGTGCTTGCCCCGGCCCAGGAAATTACCTCGGCCATAAACCTGGCATACGATCTTGCAAGGGACAGCACCCAGCAACTTGTGGAGGACATGGAGCAGGACACGGACGCCATAATAATGGAGCTGGAGAAAACCGCAGATCTTCTGGATGACACCTCGGATGCGCCCATCATCAAGCTGGTCAACCATATTTTGGGAGAAGCGGTAAAGGCAAGGGCTTCAGACATCCATATCGAGCCTTACCAGACCACCCTCAAGGTGCGCTACCGGGTGGACGGACTTCTCTACGATCTCACAACTCCGCCCAAGCGCATCCACTCGGCCCTTGTATCCCGCGTCAAGGTCATGGCCCAGCTCAACATTGCAGAAAAGCGCCTGCCCCAGGATGGCCGCATTGAAATCCGCATCGGTGACAAGAATGTTGACATCCGCGTTTCCACCATTCCCACAGCCTTTGGCGAGCGGCTTGTAATGCGCCTTCTGGACAAGTCCTCCACCATCCTGCGCCTGCCCGACCTGGGCCTTGCCCCAAAACAGCGCGAAATAATCGATCTGCTAATCCGGCAGCCCCACGGCATAATCCTTGTCACAGGCCCCACGGGTTCAGGCAAGACCACAACCCTTTATGCAGTGCTTTCAACCATAAACACTCCGGAGCTTAACATAATAACCATTGAAGATCCGGTGGAGTACCAGATAGAGGGCATAGGCCAGATTCAGGTCAACCCCAAAATCAACCTCACCTTTGCACGCGGCCTGCGCTCCATTGTGCGCCAGGACCCGGATGTCATACTGGTGGGCGAAATCCGCGACCAGGAAACAGCCCAGATAGCTGTCCAGTCATCCCTCACCGGGCATCTGGTTTTTTCCACCCTGCACACAAACGATTCCGCCTCCGCCATAACAAGGCTTATTGATATGCAGGTGGAGCCTTTTCTCATAAGCTCGTCCGTGCTGGCGGTTGTTGCCCAGCGCCTTGTGCGCGTGCTGTGCAATTCCTGCAAAACCCCTTACACGCCCGATGAGGCGGCCCTTGCCACCATTGGCCTGTCGCCCGATGATCTGGCGGGCCACACGGTTTACAAGGCCAATGGCTGCCAGGAATGTTTGCGAACCGGCTATCATGGCCGGGTCGGCATATTTGAAATAATGCTTCTGGATAAAAGCATCCAGTCGCTTATTCTTTCCACATCCGACTCCAACCAGATAAAGGCCCAGGCCGTGGCCAACGGCATGGTCACCCTGCGCCGGGACGGGGTGCGCAAGGTTCTTGAGGGCGTAACAAGCATTGAGGAAGTCTTCCGTGTGACCCAGATGTAGGGCAGGTTGGGCAAGCGCAGATATGCCCCCTTTGCCCCTTGCATATTTTTTCCTCTGAAATCTTTTTGCCTTGCCGTTTTCGATGAAAGCTTGTGTCCATGCTCCCCAAAAAGGTTTTAATCTTCTTTGCCCTTGCCCTGGCGGTTTTTTCCGGCATTGCCCTTGCCCAGGATGAGGCATCCGCAAGCCCTCTTTTTTCTGTTGATGCCAATGCCCAATACGAGCTTGCCCAAAAGTATCTGGATCTGGGCGAATACTTCAAGGCTGTGGCCGAGTTTGAGCGGTTTTTGCACTTCTTCGGGGAGCATCCCCTTGCGCCGGATGCAAGGCTTGGCATGGGAAAGGCATATCTTTTGGGGGGGCAATATGCAGATGCAGTTGGCGCTTTGGCGGATTTTTTGAATAAACACCCAAATCATAAAGATACTGACAAGGCCAGGCTGCTCCTTTGCCGGGCCTACGCGGAAGCCAAAGACTTTGCCAACGCCCTGCCATGCCTGGAGAGCATTGCCAGCGTTACCACCGACCCGGTCGTGGCAGATATTGCACTAAACCAGATGGGCTGGCTGCTTTTGGAGCAAGGCCTCTGGGATGAGGCAAAAGCAGCCTTTGGGCAGGTTTCAGCCCCAAACCGCCTTTCCTTTGGCACGGACCAGGTGCTTGCCCAGCTTGAACTTACCCCCATGCCAAAATCAAAAAACCCCGCTCTTGCCGGGGCGCTTGCTGTCATTCCAGGTGCAGGCCACCTTTACACTGGCAGGTACCAGGATGCGGCTGTGGCCCTTTTGCTCAATGTGGGTCTTATTTTTGGGGCGATTGAATGCTTTGACAATGACATGCCCGCATTGGGGGCAATAGTTGGCTTTGTTGCTGTGGGCTTTTATGCGGGCAACATCCAGGGCGCTGTCTCCTCTGTCCGCAAGCACAATGCCCGCCAGAAGGAATCCTTTATCAATGACCTGCGCCGCAAGGCCAGGCCCACCCTGCATCTGGGCATGGCCAAAAACGGCCCGGCAGGGTTTGTAAGCTTTAGTTTTTGATACGGGGATTATTAACTTGACGGGATGGGGAGGCGGTCAATGCCGCCTCCCCATTTTTTTTCAAAGGATTATCCTTGCATCAACCGCTGCGCAGCCATCGGGTGTGGCCATGAGCGGGTTTATGTCCATTGAGGAAAAGGCCCCTGCCATGTCCATTGCCAGGCGCGAAAAGGCTGTCACCGCCTTTGCCAGGGCATCCAGATTCACGGAAGGCTTGCCCCGGTAGCCTGTGATGAGCTGCGCGCCCTTCAGCTCCCGAATCATGGACAGCACATCGTCCTTTTCCAGGGGAGCCATGCGGATGGCTATATCCTGGTAAATTTCCACAGCCGTCCCGCCAAGCCCCAGAATCACCACAGGCCCGAATTGCTCGTCATCCCGTGCGCCCAAAAAAAGCTCCAGGCCAGGGGTCATGGCGTCAATCACCATGCCTTCAAAAGCTTCAAGCTTTTCAAAGCGCTCCCACACATCTTCCAGAGCCTTTTTATCCTTTATGTTTATTGCCACGCCGCCCACATCGGACTTGTGGACAATCTTGACAGAAACCACTTTGGCAGCCACGGGAAAACCGATTTGGGCCGCCTTTTCCATGGCCTGCTGCCTTGTGGCTGCAAATGCAGAACTTGGCAGGGGCACGCCTGCGATTTTGAGAATCGCCTTTGCTTCGTGCTCTGGCACCCATCCGTCTTTTGCCCGTTTTTCCAGTATGCTTTTTATCTCCACAGGGAGCATGGCTGACTCCTTCTCAAGGCCTGGGCCATCATTACCGCGCCCTCAATGCTCGATGAAACGGGCACGCCGTTAAGCTCAAATCCTTCAATGAGCATCCGGTATTTTTCCAGAAGCGGCACATAGGCTATCATGGGCTTTTGGGCCGCCTGGGCAAGATAACTCATCCGCGCGCCCAAATCTGAAGTTATGCCCGGCAGATATGGAAGCAGCAGCAACATGACGCAATGAATGTCATCATCTTCAATGAGCGCCTTGGCCGCTGCCACAAAGTCCTCGTCCACCGCGCTGCCTGTTAAGTCCACAGGGTTTGTCACAGCCGCAATTCCCCTTACGCTCGGACTCACGGATTCTAAAATGATATTACGGGTTTTTTCTGAAAGCTGGGGGGTTTCAAGGCCGCTTTGGGCGCAGGCATCCACTGCCATTGCCCCGTGGCCGCCGCTTCCGGTTATTATGCCTATGTTCCTGTCAATGCAAAGGTTATAGCGGCTCAAGGCCTCCACAGCAGCCACAAGCTGAAGCTCGTCCTTTGGCTCAAGTATGCCGTGCTGGGCCATTATGCTGGAAAATGTCCGGTAATCGCCCGCAAGGGACGCCGTGTGGCTGGAAACCGCCCGGCTTCCGGCCTCGCTCCTGCCGCTCTTTATGACCACCACCGGAGTTGCGGCCTTTTGGGCCGCCTCCACAAAGCGCCGCCCCTCGCCCTTTTCAAAGCCTTCCAGGTAAAACACGATGACCCCTACATCCTCGCGCTGATCCAGGTAATTGAGCAGCTCTATCTCCCGAATAAAGGCCTTGTTGCCTATGGAAACAGCAGCAGCAATGCCCACTCCCTCGGCATCAAGCTTAATTATCTGGTCAACAATTATGCCGCCGCTCTGGCTCACAAGGGCAACATTGCCCCTTTGGGGGCGAATCATCCTCTCCGGCGGCAGGAACATGGTGTCCACATAGCCGGGCGCAAGCATTCCAAGGCAGTTGGGGCCGATGAAGGGCAAATCGGCCTCCCTTGCAATGCGGACAATCTCGTCCTGGAGGTCGATCCGGCCTGCCTCTGCAAAACCACCGGATATGATTATCGCGCCCTTCACCCCGCTTTTGGCGCAGTCGGCAAGGGTCTGGGGAACCATGTCCGCACGCACGGCAATCACAGCCAGATCCACAGGGGCTGCTATATCGCTAATGTTTTCATACACGCGGTCGCCGTTTAGCCTGCCTCCACGCGGATTGACCGGATAAACCTTTACCCGGCTGCGCAGGTGGTTCTTTGCGTGAATAACATTGGCAGGGTGGCGGTTGTTGGTGAGCGAAACTCCGATGACCGCTAAAGAGCGGGCCTTGAAAATGGGGGTCAAATCCACTTTTTTTTATCTCCTTGGCTTTATTGTCTGCCTTCCCGATAGTGGCAGCAGATACGCAACGCAATTTTTCATTTATGGCCCAGTTGAGGCTAATCCGTCAAGACAAGGGCTTGTCTGCGCCCATTTTTATATCGGTTTTGGAGCTATTTTGCCTTATTTAAGGTGCATAGGCGCCTTTGCATGATGTATAATGCCTTTTTAAGATATTGACCTATTATTTTTTGCTATTCCGGCGCATATGTGGGGGGATATTTTGGATTACAAGGCCTGGCTCAAGGACAATTACCCGGAAAAAGTGATGGGCGGCAAAGATGCCGCAGCCCGCATACCGCGCGGAAGCCGTGTTCTTATAGGAACCGGCTGCGGCGAGCCGCAGCACCTTATCCACGAAATGGTCAAAAACCGAGACCTTTCCGATATTGTCTGCTACCAGATGCTTTCATCCACCCTTGCCCAGTATGTGGATGACCCGGATTTTCTGCGGCGCTTCTCCTTAAAGCTCTTTTTCATAAGCAATGATATGCGCAAGGCCGCCTTTGAAGGCAAGATAGACTATGTACCTGCCTACCTTTCCCAAATCCCCAAGCTTTTTTCCAGCCAGCGCATAGGCCTGGATGTGGCGCTGGTTCAGGTTTCGCCGCCGGATCGCTTCGGGTATTGCAGCCTAGGTGTAAGTGTGGATGTTACCCGGCCAGGCGCGCAGAACGCCAGGATGGTCATAGCCCAGGTCAACAGCCATATGCCCCGAACCTGGGGGGATTCCTTCATTCACGCAAGCGAAGTGGACTGCTTTGTGCTGCATGACGAACCCCTTGTGGAAAGCCTGCCAGCCCTTACCGAGCTTGAAACCGCCCGCCGCATCGGCCTTTATGTTTCGGAGCTTGTGGAGGACGGGGCCACCCTCCAGATAGGATTCGGCCAGATTCCCTATGCTGTTTTAGGATTTCTGGATCACAAGAAGGATCTGGGCATTCACACCCAGCTTATAACCGATGCGTTTTTGCCCCTCATCGAAAAGGGTGTCATCAACAACCGCAAAAAAACCTTTCTGCCGGGCCGCATTGTGGCAAGCCTGTGCATGGGAACCAGCAAGCTGTATGACTTTGTTGACAACAACCCCATGTTCTACTTCAGAAGCTCGGACTTTGTTAACGACCCTGTGGTCATTGCCAGAAACGACCGGCTCATCTCCATTTCATCGGCCCTGGAGGTGGATCTCACCGGCCAGGTCTGCACAGACTCCACAGGCTACATCTTTTATTCGGGCATTGGCGACCAGGTTGACTTTCTGCGCGGCTCGGCCATGAGCGAGGGCGGCTTTTCCATCATCGCCCTGCCAAGTACAGCCAAGCGCGGCACGGTGAGCCGTATTGTGCCCCACCTTTCCGAGGGCGCAGGGGTGGCAACCACCCGTGGAGATGTGAACTTTGTTGTCACAGAGTACGGCGTGGCCGAGCTTCAGGGCGGCAGCATATATCAGCGGGTCATGGAGCTTGCCCAGGTGGCCCACCCCAAATTCCGCAGCGCCCTTATCGAGGCTGCCAAGACAAGGCACTACATATTCGCAGACCAGCTTCCCCCGCCAGAGGACGACCTTATCTTCCTTGAGGAATACAAAAGCAGCATTTGCCTGCGTAACGGCCGCTCCATAGAGTTTAGGGCGCTTCTGCCAAGCGATGAGGTGGCCTACCGGGAGTTCCTCTACTCTTTGGGAGACAGCTCCATCTATTACCGCTTCTTTCACCAGAAGCGCCTTTTCTCCCACGCAGAAGTCCAGCGCCAATGGGCTTCGGTTGACTACCGCAAGAGCATGACCATCATCGGCATGGGGCCAAAGGGCGGGTACAAGGAAATCGTCTGTGTTGGCTCTTATGCCCCTTCCGACACGCCGGGCTTTGCGGAAGTGGCCTTTGTTACAAGGGAGAGCTACCAGGGTCACGGGCTTGCCTCCTACCTTCTGGCTGCCCTGGAAAAAATTGCAAAATCAAATGATTACAAGGGCTTTACGGCAACGGTGCTGCGGGATAACGGCCCCATGCTGCGGGTGTTTGAAAAAAGGTATCCGGATATGAAGACGAG
>JASEHB010000469.1 GCA_030018745.1 Desulfatibacillaceae bacterium
CTTTTGTGACGGAGTTTTTTCATGGTAACGCTTACAGTTGACGAACACTACTGCAAGGGGTGCGGCCTGTGCATTGTGGCCTGCCCCAAGGAGATTTTGCAGTTTGCAAAGCATTTGAACGAGCAGGGCTACCACCCGGTGACCTGCCTGGATCAGGAAGCCTGCACAGGCTGCACCCTGTGCTATGTCACCTGCCCGGACGGAGCCATCACCATCGTCAAGGACAAATAGAAGGAGCTTTTTAACATCATGGGCGAAAAAATACTGATGAAGGGAAATGAGGCTGTGGCCGAGGCCGCCATCCGTGCGGGCTGCCGCCACTATTTTGCCTATCCCATCACGCCCCAGAACGAGCTTATTGAATACATGGCCAAGCGCATGCCCCAGGTGGGCGGAACCTGCCTTCAGGCAGAGTCCGAGGTGGCTGCAATAAACATGGTTTTGGGTGCTGCGGCCTGCGGAGTCCGGGCCATGACCAGTTCATCATCACCTGGCATAAGCTTGAAGCAGGAGGGCATTTCCTACATAGCCGCCTGCCGCCTGCCAGCAGTCATAATCAATGTCCAGCGCGGCGGGCCGGGGCTGGGCAACATCGCCCCCATGCAGTGCGATTATTTTCAGGCCACCCGCGGCGGAGGGCATGGAGACTATTACACGCCGGTTCTTGCGCCGTCCTCGGTTCAGGAATTTGCGGATATGGCCCCGGAAGCCTTTGATCTGGCTGAAAAATACCTCACGCCAGTGCTTATTTTTGCAGACGGGCTGCTAGGCCAGATGATGGAGCCTGTGACCTTTGAGGATGACTACGGCCCGCAGTCCGACAAATCGGCCTGGTCTTTGGGCTGCCGCAAGGGCCGGAAAACAAACCACATCATAAACAGCCTTTTCATTGATCCCTATGTGCTCAAGGAAAAGACCGAAGATCTTTTCAAGGTTTACGACACCATTGTCAAAAACGAAATCCGCTACGAATACTACAATGTGGACGCAAACCCCAAAATTCTGGTGGTGGCCATCGGCACTGTTGCGCGGGTGGTGAAAACCGCCATTGACGAACTCAAAGAGCAGGGCCTGGAAGTCGGCCTGGTAAGGCCCATCACCCTTTGGCCATTCCCCTACAAGGCTGTCAAAGAGGCTGCCAAGAAGGTGGAAAAGGTCATAACCGTGGAACTTAACATGGGCCAGATGGAGCAGGATGTTCGCCTTGCTGTTGGCGGCGCCTGCCCCACCCAGGTCATCGGCAAGGCCGGAGGCGTGGTTTTCACACCCATGGAAGTCATTTCGATGCTCAAGGACAATTTGGCATGAAAATTCTTGCAAAACGCCCAAAAGGGCTTACAGATGCCCGTCTTACCTATTGCCCCGGCTGCCTTCACGGCGTTGCCCACCGGATAATCGGCGAGGCCCTGGAAGAGCTTGACATCGTGGAAAAGACCATAGGCATCGCGCCTGTGGGCTGCTCGGTGTTTGCCTACAACTTTTTTGCCTGCGACATGATTCAGGTGCCCCACGGCAGAGCGCCAGCCGTTGCAACCGGTATGCGCCGCGCCCAGCCCGACTGCGTGGTTTTCACCTACCAGGGGGACGGGGATCTGGCAGCCATCGGCACGGCTGAAACAGTGCACGCCGCCAACCGTAACGAGAACATATCGGTATTTTTCATCAACAACGCCATTTACGGCATGACAGGCGGCCAGATGGCCCCCACAACCCTGCCCAACATGAGGGCCACCACAGCCCCATACGGAAGGGATGTGGCTGATATGGGCTATCCCATGCGGGTATGCGAGATGCTGGCTACCCTGGAAACGCCCTACTACATCGAGCGCGTGTCCCTGCTTTCGCCCAAGGATATTCTCAAGGCAAAAAAGGCCGTAAAAAAAGCTCTCAAATATAATAAGGAGAAAAAGGGATTCTGCCTTGTGGAGATGATTTCCACCTGCCCCACCAACTGGGGTCTGGACCCGCTGGCCTCCCTTGACTGGGCAAAGAAAAATATGCTGCCCGTTTTTCCTGTGGGTGTTTTCAAGGATGAGGCAAAACGGCAGGAGGCGTCCAAATGAAACAAAGAATTCTCTGCGCAGGCTTTGGCGGCCAGGGGGCGCTGCTTATAGGCAAGCTGGTGGTAACAGCCGGAATGATTGAGGGTAAATTCGTAACATGGCTGCCATCCTACGGCCCGGAAATGCGCGGCGGCACGGCAAATGTCATGGCCGTTATTTCCGACAAGCCCGTGGGAAGCCCCATCTTCACCCGCATAGATATACTGGTGGCATTAAACCAGCCCTCCCTGGACAAGTTTTTGCCCCAGGTGGTTGATGGCGGAATTGTTCTTTATAATTCGGATCTTTGCGACAAGGGCGCATCCAAAAACGGCGTCCGCATTGTGGGCATTCCATTAAATAAATTTGGTGAGCAGGTGGGCGACATAAAGGCTTCCAACATGGTGGCCCTTGGCGCCCTGGTGGAGCTTACAGGCTGTGTGGAGAACAAAACCGTGCAGGATGACCTTAAACACATGCTTGAAAAGAAAAACCCCACACTGCTTGCCCGCAACCTGGAAGCCCTTGAGATTGGCAGAAAATTTGCGGTGGAAACTGTATAGGTGTAACCGCACAATTCAAAACGCGCTTAAGGGGCAGGCCTTTCTTTGCCTCTGCCCCTTAAGCG
>JASEHB010000470.1 GCA_030018745.1 Desulfatibacillaceae bacterium
CACTTCCAACCCTGGTCATTCACGCCCAGTATGACCACATCATCCCCTTTTCCCACGGCCAAGCCCTTTTTGATGCCTGCCCCTCTCAACGCAAGCTCTTTTACGAGGTTCCAGGCGCAAACCACAACGACATATTTTTTGTGAATATGGCTGGCTACATGAACACCCTGCAAAGCTTCCTGCAGGTAAAATAGCCGAAGATGGGCCATTTTTCGGCCATTTGTTGAAAGGAGTTTCTTTGTATGACCCGGCAGGAAAACCAAAGCTTCTCCAACCAGGTTCTTTCCACAGCCAGTGCCTTTCAGGCAAGCCGCGCCCTTCTTACAGCTGTGGAGCTTGATATTTTTACGCAGATCAACAGCCAGAAACTGCCTTCCAAAGAACTGGCAGAAAAAATGAACTGCCACCCCAGGGCCTTGGACAGGCTTCTTAATGCCCTGTGCTCTTTGGGCTTTTTGGGCAAGGAGGATGGGCTTTTTTTCAACACGGATGAGGGCCGCTCTCTTTTGTGTGCAGACAGCAAGGATTACATGGCAGGGCTTATGCACATGGCCCATTTGTGGGACTCCTGGGGCGATCTCACGGCTGTTGTTAAAAATGGGCCTTCTCCAGAGCAGGATCTTTCCCAAATGGACGAAAAATGGTTTGCCGCATTCATTTCCGCCATGCACTGGCGGGCAAAAAGCCATGCGCCTCATCTGGCGGGCCTGCTGAAGGGCTTTTTGAATGGGCGCATACTGGATGTGGGCGGCGGTTCGGGCATTTACACTGCTGCCATGCTAAAGGAAAGCAAAGAGGCGTCTGCTGTGATTTTTGATTTGCCCCCTGTTGTGGAGATGACCCGCAAATACCTTGCTGATGCCGGGCTTAACAACAGGGCGCAGGTTGTTGCAGGCAATTATTTGAGCGATTTGCTCCCTGCTGGCTTTGATCTGGTTTTCCTTTCAGCCATCATCCACATCAACGGGCCAGAGGAAAACCAGGACCTTGTGGCAAGGTGCGCCCAGGCGCTGAATCCCGGCGGGCGGCTTGCCGTGGTGGATTTTATAATGGAACCAAATCGCACAGCCCCGCGCTTTGGGGCGCTCTTTGCCCTTAACATGCTCACCGGCACACCCTTTGGCGACACCTACACGATGGATGAGATTCGCCTCTGGATGGAAAAGGCGGGCCTTGAATTTGAAGGGCTGGTGGAGTCCGGTGGCAACACTGGAATGGTGATGGGCAAAAAAGTATGACCGCTGTTACCCGGCATCAGAAAAACCAGGCACAAGGCCCAAGTGACAGGGTTGAAATAACCGGGCAGGCAAACAATCAACCGGAAAAAGGCTTCTTTATTCCAATGATTTCAAAAACTGAAATTACCGACCTTGCCCAATCAATTAAAAGCTTTGACCCGGATTGCCTGGAAAACCGCAGCCCTTTTCTTATTGACCTTTTAATTCCCAAAATCGGCTGGGCGCTGAAAAAGTATTTCCGGGCCTCTGTGGAGGGCATTGAAAGGATTCCCAAAGGCCCTGCCCTGTATGTGGGCAATCACTCCATGGGAATGCAGACCCTTGATACAGGCATTTTCTTTGCAGAGGCCTACAATGCCCACGGGATGGACGCCCTGCCATACGGCCTTCAGCACGACATTGGCCTTGTCCTGCCCGTTGTCTCCCGCTTGGCTGCTGCTGCCGGAGGTGTGCGCGCCACAAGGGAAAACGGCCTTACTCTCCTGGCGCGCGGCCACAAGGTCATAACCTATCCGGGCGGAGGGGAGGATGCCTTCAGGCCCTTTAGGCACAGGAACAAAATTGTCTTTTGCCAGCGCACAGGCTACATCCGTCTGGCCCTTGAGGCTGGTGTGCCCATAGTGCCGGTGGTGTCAGCCGGGGCGCAGGCCGCTTTTTTTATTGTGGATGATCTGCGCTGGCTGGCAAAGGCCCTGGGCCTGGACAAAAAGTTCCGCATCGGGGTATGGCCGCTCATGGTGAGCTTTCCGCTTGGCATAACCTTTTTCCCCAACCCCTTTTTCATTCCATTTCCCACAAAAATCTGCATGGAGGTTATGGAACCCATAAAATTTGAGCGCAAAGGCAAGGCTGCCGCCAAAGATGACAGCTTTGTGCGCTCATGCGCCAGCCGCGTGGAAGGGGCCATGCAGGAAACCCTTACCCGCCTTGCCCAAAAACGCAGGCAGGGCATTTGCAAAAATCAATAGACAGCTAAAATTCCGCTTGAGCAGCCAGACCAAAAGCCCAAACCCGGCCTTGCCCCGTAATAGCCACCCAAACTCCATCTGCCAAAACTACCTTGGCTCAAACACCCTTTTTAAAAGCCTCCCCAAAAAGCCATCCCCCAAACACCTCCATTGACCGGAAAGCAGCAGGCGTGTAAAGTTGGAAAATAGATAAGGGCAGATTGATAGTAAAATAATTAAAAGTATATCCTCCAGAGAGTTTGAGCCTTTTGGGTTTTGGGGCAATATTCACGCAAAGTTTTTTTAAAAAGGCCTGCAAGGAAAAAATGAAATCTCAAACCAGAAAAAAACTTAATGAATTGATTGAAAAATATAATAATTTTATGGAGGTTATGGAGACAAATGCCGAAAAGGCAGTGCAAGATGACAGCCGCGCCTACGGGGGATTTGTTCGTGCTGCCAAGGGAAAAATGCAGGAGT
>JASEHB010000471.1 GCA_030018745.1 Desulfatibacillaceae bacterium
GGGGCAACCGGATTGCAGTCATCACCGTCGCATCCGCACCCAACCATAAAAGCAGTCATTAGAACCATTATCGCCAACATCGAGCATCTTTTTAACAGTCTCATACGGGTTCCTCCCTGGTGTAAAAAAGTTTCGGCCCGCTTTGTACCATGAGCCGCTTGTTATATTTATGGTCTGCATCAAAGCTGACCCCTTGGACTCAAAGCACCCGGCGGCCCTGGATGACCCTGACCAGGACCACGACAATTGCTATAACGAGGAGGACATGAATAAGCCCCCCCATCGTGTAAGAGGTGGTTAATCCAAGCAGCCACAGCACAATCAGAATGATGGCGATTGTCCACAACATACGGTCCTCCTCCTTTCCGGCTTGCCGGAGGGGCCGGGGGGAGCGGCGGCGCATCCCGCATCTTTCCCCGGCCTTCCGGCCGCCACGGGCTATTTCTTGTGAAGCTTATCCATCTTGGCCTTGATGGCCTCTTTGGTATCGCCGAACTTCTGCTGTATGATGCCGTAGAGCTTGTCCGCAGAGCCATCAGCCTTGATGAAGTCGTCGTCGGTAAGGTCGCCCCAGGCCTTCTTCGCAGCTCCCTTTACCTGTTTCCACTTGCCTTCAACCTGGTCCTTGTTCATGCTTTTCTCCTTCTACTGGTTGGATGCGTATGATTCGCGCTCGATGATTATCTCTACGCGGCGGTTGTTTGCGCGGCCCTCTGCGCTGGCGTTATCGGCAACGGGTTGCCCCTCGCCAATTCCATGGGCGCGGATGCGGTCGGCCGGATAGCCCCGCCTGATGAGGTGGTTGCGGACTGAATCCGCCCTGCGTTGAGACAGAGCCATGTTGTAGCTTTCGGCACCGCGGGAGTCGGCGTGACCCTCGACCACAAGGTTCCGGTCGCGGGTGGTGAGCAGAACTTCGGCCACCTGGTCAAGCCGCGATACGGCTGCGGGCAGCAAAGTTGCCTGGTTGGTTGCAAAAAGCACGCTCCCGGAGAGCGTGATGACCACGCCGCGGGACTCTTCCTTGACCGCAGCCAGTTTGGCCAGGGCAGCCTGTGCCTCTGCTGTCCGCTGATCAGCGGCTATCCGCGCAGCCTGCTCGGAGGCAAACCGCTGCGCCGCCATTTCGCTGTCCTTTTGAGACTGGGCCAGGGCAATTTGCGCATCGCTCAAGTCCTGCTTCGCCTCCGCAGCAATATTGCCCTGCACCTTCTGGTAATCTCTTTGCGCGGCTGCCTGGCTTTTCTGCTCGATGATGATGGAGGCAGTCGCTTCGGCCAACTCCGCCTTGCGCTGGGCAACATAGGCAAGGTCTTTTGTCTGGTACGATCTGGAATCCTTCTTGAAGGACTGCTCGGCAGCGGCAAGCGCCTGGCTCGCCACATGCAGCTCCGCAGGCGCGGTCTTGGCTGCAACACCTGCGCTTGCGCGCTGATAGGCCTGGCGGGCGTTAACAAGCTCTGTTGGAGCGGTGGCCGCGCAGGCGGCAAAAAAACCGGCGCACAGGCAGGCTGAAGCGACTATCAAAATTCTATTTGCTTTCATGGCTGAATCTCTTTCCTTTATAGGTTAGGCTGTTGCATGGATTAGCGGTTGTCCTGGCGGAGTTGGCGAACCTTTTCCACTGCCGCCCTGGCGTCCGCCTTCTCGGCATCCTCATGGGACAGGGCGATAGCCAGCTCTGCGTCTGCTTCCGCCCGCAGGAGCATGGACTGGGCCTGCTCATTCTTGCCGTTGGCGGCCAGTACCCTGGCTTTTTCCAGCTCCTCCTTGGCAAGCTGCACATGAAGCGAAGCCTTTGGCACATCAGCAGACCCAAGCGCCTCGGCAGCGCTGATTCCCGATGTGGATGCCTCCGTGCGAATCGGGGTGCTTGCGCATCCGGCGGCGACAGCGGTGATTACAGCGGCCAGTACGACCATCAGAATTCCGATCCTGGACAGGTGCTTCATTGAATTCTCCTTTGAAAAAAAGCGGTTAACTGCGAAGATTTTTCCTTATACAGATGAAAAAAGCGGCACCCGCTATTTTGGGAAAAACCAGTTGAATTTCGTGGCCATTGGGTCATAGACAACCAGATCCCTGTTCGTGGACAGGGGGACCAGGGCAAAAGGATTTTTCCGTGCGCCGGTGGTTTTTGGCGATTGGGCGGCCTGGGGTTGGTAAGCAAACAGGGGAATAGCCGATTCGATGGTGGCCACCAGGGTAAGCACTGAAAAAGGCTTGCTGAAAAACGAGTGCCCTCCGCGTGCCAGGCTTTCCTGGGCCAAAGGCTCCGGGTCGTCTCCGGAAATAATGATGACCGGCAAATCGGGGCGGATGAGCTTGAACTCCAACAAAAGGTTCAAGCCGTTGCCATCTGGAAGGGCCACATCCAGAATAGCGAGGTCTGGGCGCCTTTGGTGATACACCTGCCGTGCTTCGGCGCAGGTGCCGACAACCCAGAAGCGCCATTCCGGTCTGATTTCGCAAATGAAAGCTGTGACGGTTCTGGCCAGCGGAAGGTTGTCGTCAACAAATAACAGGGTCGGTGGCATAATCAGTTTCCTTCCTCAAGAATTCATTATTTCCTGAAAAGCGGTCTCCATATCCTTCCACGCGCTTTCCATTGCTGTTTTGAAGGTTTCAAATTTTTCGCTGCCCACAGTCTTCAACTCGT
>JASEHB010000472.1 GCA_030018745.1 Desulfatibacillaceae bacterium
GTTTTGAAGTGCGGGAGTGTACTCAAAGTACATGACCAAGCTTCAAAACTCGTGCGCCTTGCATCCGCCTCACCTGAAAGCGCCAGGACCGCCGGTGGTTAAGGGGGAACCCCCCCCGGCGGGTAGGTTGGGTGGTTCTTGCGTGAAGCGCAAGGTTCACCCAACAATTTTGCCAAATGGGGAAATGAGGCGTAAAATCCGTAGGTTGGGATAGCAAATCCGGCCCGGAGCATTTTCAAAGGCCCTTGTCATCATCCCGGATTTGCGTGGCCCAACAAAAACGCCGGGCGCTGGGTTAAACCCAACCGGCATCATTTTTTTTCCAGCAGGGCAACAGCTTCAATGTGCGGGGTGTGGGGGAACATATCCACCGGCTGCACCTTGGCAATGTTGTATTGGGGGGCGAGCAGGGCAAGGTCTCTGGCCAGGGTTGCCGGGTTGCATGAAACATAGATTATCCGCCTTACCCCTGATTGGGCAAGCCAGCTTACGGCGTTTTCCTGCATTCCTGTCCGGGGCGGGTCAACAACAACCAGATTCGGTTTTTCTTCAAGCTCCTGGGCCTGGGGTATGTCTCCGGCAATAAAGCGGCAGTTTTCCACCCCCGCATCTCCAGCATTTTTTTTGGCATCCGCAACAGCAGAGGGGTTTATTTCAATTCCTGTAACGGTTTTTGCCCTGTCTGCCAGCCAAAGGGCTATTGTGCCTGTTCCGCAGTAGAGATCCAGCACGGTCTCATGGCCGCAAAGCCCTGCAAAGTCTTTTACAACATTGTACAGGTTTGTTGCCCCCAGGGTGTTGGTCTGAAAAAATGAGTTGGCTGAAATTGAAAAGTTAAAAGGCCCCATGCGCTCGGAGATGAAGTTGACGCCGGAAAGCAGAACCTCCCTGTCTCCCACGGCAACGGCGGATTTACGGTCTGTTATGTTGTTAACCACAGAGACCACTTCAGGAAAGCGCTCGCGGATTTTTTGGGCTATCGGGCCAAGTTTTTCTGTTTCATCCCAAGAGCTTACAAGGTTGACCATCCAATGGCCAAGGGCATGGGAGCGGCGAAGCACCACAAAGCGCCAGAACCCCTGGTGGCTTTTAAGGCCGTATGCAGGCAGACCCGATTGCCGCATGAGCATCTTTATATAGGCCAGCAGACTGTTGCCGGGTTCAGGCTGGAGCAGGCAGGCGTCCATGTCCAGAACCTTGTCGAATGTTCCGGGCACATGAAGCCCGCAGGCAAAGTTGATGTCTGCGGCAGGCAGGCCCATCTCGCTTGGCAAAAGCCAGCGCCGGTCCGAGCAGGAGAACTCCATCTTGTTGCGGTAGCCGTAAATCTTCGGCGAGGCAAGGGCGGGCAGAACCTCCACGGCGGCAATTCCGGCAATGTGGGCAAGGGATTCCGCAACATGGTCGCGTTTGTATTGAATCTGCCTGTCATAGCGCAAAAACTGCCACTTGCAGCCGCCGCAATGGCCGGAAAAAGGGCAGGGGGCCTCCACTCTGTCCGGGGAAGGGGAGATTATCTCAAGCACCCGGCCAAGCGCCCAGTTTTTCTTTTTGCGGGCAATGCGGGCCAGAACCTTGTCGCCGGGGATTGCGCCCTCCACAAAAACAGCCATGCCATCCACCCGGCATAACCCCATTGCGCCAAGGGCGCTCTTTTCAATGAACAGCTCAATTTCCTGGCCGCGCTTAATGCCCATATAGTTCAATACCTGTTTGGTCTGGCCCATTTTTTCTGTTATATGCTTACCAAAGCAAGCTTGGCGCTTGCCGCATAAGCCTTAACCCCTGGAGCTTTAAGATGCAAGCACAGACAGTGACTTTTGAGGCGGATGGCCTGACCCTTGCAGGCGATCTGTTCATGCCCCCAAACAGTAAGCCCAATCTTGTGGTGGGCTGCCACGGGCTTTTTGCAGACCGTTTATCCCCTAAACAGCAGGCTCTTGGCAATAATCTGCCTCAAAAAGGCCTTGCCTATTTTTGCTTTGACCACCGGGGCTGCGGAGACTCCCAGGGGGACTTTGAAAAGGACACAAGTCTCAATGCCCGGATGCGGGACCTTGCCGCGGCCATCAAGGCTTTGCGCCAGACAAATCTTTTCGGGCCGGGGCTTGGCCTTTTTGGCAGCAGTTTCGGCGGCTCAACAGTTCTTTTATACGCACTTAAAAATCCTGTGGATGCTCTGGTGCTGTATGCGGCCCCGGTTGACGGTAATATTCTTGGCAATACAATGAGGTCCCTGCCGGAGGGTAAAAAACTGCCCCAGGCTTTTTTTGAGGAGATGGCGGCCCTGTCCCTGCCCAAAGAGGGCATTAGCCCCGGCCCGCTTCTCATAATTCACGGCAACAAGGACGCGGTCGTGCCTGTAAGCCAGGCAATGGAGCTTTATGAAATTGCCTTTGAGCCAAAAAAGCTGATAATTTTTGAAGAGGGCGATCACCCCATGAGCAACCCTGGCCACCAGAGAATCTTTCTCAACAGGGCTGGTGCCTGGCTTGCCGAGTTTCTGGATAAAAAATAAGTACAACTTTAAAAATGCCGTCTTTTGGCTAATAATACAAAATTGTAGTTTCTTGGGGCTTGAAAAAGCGGCAAGATATTTTACGGTGGAAAACTTTACAGGTAAAAAAGTTTTCCCTGCACAAAAGGCTTG
>JASEHB010000473.1 GCA_030018745.1 Desulfatibacillaceae bacterium
AAAAAAATGCTTGAAAAGCAATTGCAGAAGGTTTAAAAGCATACACAATTCAATATAAAAATGTCTTTGTCCTTCATTTTATGCAAGGGATTTATCCGGCATCTCCTTGACGCCTTGAAGAAAGCGCCCGGCGATCAACACAGTTTGAGTTTTTCTTCAAGGCAGGACCTGCTCAAAATCAACCTGAACAATTTAACCGGAAAGGGAAGAGCCATGAAGTCTGCACTTGGTTTGACAAGGTTTTTGCTGTTTTTTCTGTGTGTTGGAGCCTTTTTATTCTGCACCTGTCCTGCCTGGGCGCAGGACAATGACCAGCAGATTGATGCGGACACCCAGAAGGCCATAAAGCAGTTTGTTTCCAGCAGCGGCAACTTTAAAAAGCTGGCCGGGGCCACAAAGTTCATGGTGCCAACCTTCAATGTGGAATACACCTACCAGCGGTATTCCGCCCGCGTTGGCGAGGAGACGAAGATAGGCAACATAACCAAAACCGCCCTCACGGACAGCTATCAGACCCTTGAGCTGGACGAGGAGACATATAAAAGGCTCACAGACGCCCTTTATGACTCCTTTGTGAGCGCAATGGCCCAGTACACCGGCCTTGAGGTAATTGACAGGGAAGTTATGACAGCAGAGCCGGTTTACCAGGAGATTTCCGGCAAGGAAAAGGACGATACCAAGGATCACTTTGTTTCCGTCCGGCGGGGCGGCAATGTTAAAACCGGCGACAAAGGCGCAGAAACCGTGACCTATGCGCCTACGGGCATGGTGGTTCAGGGCATGAAAGCCGCCTTCCAGGGGTCAAAGTTCAACGATGTTGCAGGCAAGCTGGGCGCTGACGCCATAATGGCCGTGACCCTTTTTGTGGATTTTAACAAGAAGACCGACACCTTTTTCATAAAAACTGCTGATGTGAGGATTTCCGATGACCTGCGCAAGCGCGAGAAGATGATTCCCTTCAAGGGGCCGGTTCCCGGCGAGTTCATCTACGAGTTTTTCGCCATGCAGGACCTTGGCCTCAAAAAGCCAGTATCAACGGAAGTGAAGGTTACAGACAGGAGGACAGGCTTTTTTGAGCAGGTTTCAGGAAGCTATTCCATTGATACCCATGCAGCGGCCCAGTCCATACTCGAGGCCTACAACACGGTGGCGGCCATGCAGGCAATGGAGGCGGCCAGGAAAATGAAGTAGCAGGCAAAAAAAGGATTGGGGTGCAGCCGCCGCCCCCAAAAGGGGTATTGCCTCAAAATTGATTAGGGTTTGGCCCCCGGAGCTTTTAAAGGCTCCGGGGGCTTTTTTTGCGGGGTAAAACTTGTTCAACGCCTGCGGCAAAGCAGTTGCCTGGTTGCGGAAAAGGCCAATTGCCTGATCTGTCCGTGAAGAGATTTTCAGCGCAGGGAGAAGGGAAAAGCCGCCTGATTCTGCGGGGTTGGCTTCAAAAACTTAAAGCCATGCGTTGCAATGCCCCAATGGGATATGAATACGCATTCATACTTATCTGCTGGCATATTGCGGCATCCCTCCGGAAAGTTTTTTGCCCCTATCCTGATAAATTTTCAATCAATGCTTTAACTGACTGGCTTTATGATATAAAAAAATAATGAGCAAGAGTTCGGATTTTCCTTGACAAGTTGCGTCATGTTATTTTAAAAAATGAAGCAACATTCATTTGAAGCGGGGCAGGGACAAGTTTTTTCCAACAGTTTTCAAGAAAAGCCTTTGTCCATAAGAAACGCGGGGCAGGCAGGGGAAGCGGGTGTTGTGCAGTGGCCAAGGCAAAAACCAACGGAAAACACGAGATAATTCTCGAAGCAGCCATAAGGGTTTTTGCCAATCAGGGGTACTTTCAGTCCACCATAAGCCAGATAGCCCGCGAGGCGGGCGTGGCGGACGGCACAATCTACCTGTACTACAAAAACAAGGAAGATATTCTGGCAACCTTTGTGTGCCAGCAGTCTGCGCGGTTTTTTGAGGCCTTTGCGGCTCTTGAGGACCGCCAGAAAAACGCCTTGGAGAAAATGCGGCTTCTTGTGCGCCTGCATTTTGAGGTCTCCCAGACAGACCGGCACAAGGCCCTGGTTTATCAGGTGGAAATGCGGCGCAGCCCGCGGCTGATGAAGCAGGAGATAAAAGAAGCCTTGAAGATGTATCACGACCTGGTGGGCAGCATTGTGGAGGAGGGCCAGCAGCAGGGCAGCATCCGCCACGACTTGCAGCTTGGGCTTGTAAAGCGCATGATTTTCGCCTCGGTTGACGAGGTGATAACCACCTGGGTGGTGTCTGGCGGAAAATACGACCTGGTCAAGCTTGCCGACCCGCTTGTGGAAATGTTCTTCCGGGGAATCGGCGTTGCAGATGCCCAAACAGGCTAGGATTTCAGGTCTTATCACCGGATACAGGCTGGCGGCCTCCCCCCCTAAAGTTGTTCCGCCTGGCCTTCCCCCGCATGATCCGTGAATACGGGTCATGCGGGGCGGATTTCAAAAGCTCGACCGGGCCGCGATAAGTGCCCGTTTTATATAGCAGGGCCGCCGGGGTATACTTCCGGCGGCCCTGTGTTATTTTGAAGGGCCGTGGGCGGCCCCAGGCAGGGCGGCCCCAGGGAAACGATAGCTGCGTTGCGCTTCACCGTGCAGGAACTCGATGTAC
>JASEHB010000474.1 GCA_030018745.1 Desulfatibacillaceae bacterium
CAGGTGGTTTGGGGGGCCGCCCTGCTCATTATGGGGGTTGCGGTTTTTTTCCGGGTTCCGGAGGTTATGGGCCGGGTTGAGGAAATTCCCTCCCTTGTGGGCGCAATGTGGTTTATCAAATTCA
This sequence comes from Desulfatibacillaceae bacterium, assembly GCA_030018745.1. Classification (GTDB taxonomy): domain Bacteria; phylum Desulfobacterota; class Desulfobacteria; order Desulfobacterales; family Desulfatibacillaceae; genus JAGVAW01. The sequence goes on from JASEHB010000474.1 coordinate 125, forward strand.
GCTTCTATTGCATGGGCGCAATTCTGGTGGCCGGGGGCGCAAAAAAGCTCTCCGCCCAGTACAGGGCCTTTCAGGCCGCTGCCAAGGGCAATGGGCAGGGGGATGAAAAACCTCCGGAACAAGGCGAATAATCAAAAGCAGTAAAGGGCTTTGACAGGCCGATTAACCCTTCCGCTTCCCCAGACAGGGAAGTATGACCGGGGAATTCCTATGACAGCCGCAGAAACCGCCAAAAAAATTTCTCCATCAGGCGATGTCTCCTCCATCAAAACCATCTCCGATTACCGGAGCAGGTTGCAGGAGCTTTCCAACCGCATCCATGCAGCCACCAATCTTGATGAAATCCTCATAGACATGAAAGATGACATCTGCACACTTTTCAATGTGGAGCGGGTGACAATCTATGTTGTTGACGGCGTGCGCCGGGAGCTGGTTTCGCGGTACAAATCGGGCAGCGAGGTGGGGGAAATAAGGGTTCCCATAGCCAACATGAGCGTTGTGGGCTATGCAGCCTCCAAGCAGAAGCTCATAAATGTCAAAGATGTTTATGATGACAAGGAGCTTTCAGCCATTGACCCGGTTCTGCGCTTTGACAAGCGGTGGGACAAGAAAGCCAACTTCCAGACCAAGCAGGTTCTGGCTCACCCCATCACCTTCAAGAACTTTCTTCTTGGGGCCATGCAGCTCATCAACAAGAAAGATAACCATCCTTTCAGCGTGACCGATGAGCAGGCTGTTGCGGAGCTTACAAAGACGCTGGGCATCGCTCTGTACAACCAGCGGCGCATGGTTCGGGCAAGGCCCAACAAGTTTGATTATCTTGTCAACAACAGCATCATAACCAGCAAGGAGCTGGAAAAGGCCGTTGCAGACGCCCGGCAGAACAAGGAGCCGGTGGAAACCATTCTGGTCAGCGAGTTCAAGGTTTCCAAAAAGGATGTGTTAACCAGCCTTTCCCAGTTTTACAGAACCCCCTATATTCTGTTCACTGATACAACCCCCATCCCAGGCGATTTGCTGAAGGGCGTGAAGGTGCCCTTTATGCGCAACAACCTGTGGGTGCCCATCCGCGATGAGGAAGGCCGCATAATAGTGGCCATTGACAACCCGGCGGATGTTCCCCGCATGGACATGGTAAAAGCCCTCTTTCCCGGCAGAAACATTGAATTCCAGATCTGCCTCAAGGACGACATCCTCGCCTTTATCAAGCACTTCACCACCGATGAAAAGGAGATGAGCTCCATTGATGATATTCTGGGCCAGCTCCAGGTGGAAGAGGATGAAATGGATGACGAGATGAGCCGGGTGGGCGAGGAAGACTCCGCCGTTGTCCAGCTTGTCAACAAAATCATCCTTGACGCTTATGCAAGAAACGCCTCGGATATTCACATCGAGCCTTATCCTGGCAAACAGAGCACAAAGGTGCGCATACGGGTGGACGGCGCCTGCGCTGTTTACCAGATGATTCCATACCAGTACCGCAACGCCCTTGTAAGCCGTATAAAAATCATGAGCGATCTGGACATTGCAGAGCGCAGAAAGCCCCAGGACGGCAAGATAAAGTTCAGCAAGTACGGCGGCAAGGATATTGAGCTTCGTGTTGCAACGGTCCCCACCCAGGGAGGCATGGAAGATGTTGTCATGCGTATTCTGGCTGCCGGCGAGCCAATTCCCCTGGATAAAATGGGCTTCTCGAAGGCAAACTACAAAAATTTCATAAGCTGCATAACAAAGCCCTACGGCATCATCTTTGTCTGCGGCCCCACAGGCTCCGGTAAAACAACAACCCTGCATTCGGCTTTGGGCTACATCAACAAGCCCGACATAAAAATATGGACTGCTGAAGACCCGGTTGAAATCACCCAGGCCGGACTCCGGCAGGTGCAGGTTAAGCCCAAAATCGGCTTCGACTTTGCTGCGGCCATGCGCGCCTTTCTCCGTGCAGACCCGGATGTCATCATGGTCGGCGAAATGCGCGACAAGGAAACCACCCACATCGGCATCGAGGCATCCCTTACCGGCCACTTGGTGTTTTCCACCTTGCATACCAACAGCGCCCCGGAATCGGTCACCCGTCTTCTTGACATGGGCATGGACCCTTTCAACTTTGCAGATGCGGTTCTGTGCATTCTGGCCCAGCGCCTTGCACGCACCCTTTGCAGTAAATGCAAAGAGTCTTACAACCCCTCGGAAGAGGAATTCAACGAGCTTGTGCGGGAATACGAGGAAGGCGAAAAAGGGGCTTTTGAAAGAAATTTGGGCATAACATACAGCAAAGACCTTGTGCTTAACCGGGCCAAGGGCTGCGATGTATGCAACCAGACAGGCTACAGGGGCCGTTGCGGCATCCACGAGCTTCTCATGGGAACCGATGACTGTAAAAAGCTCATACAGTTGAGAACGCCCATGGAAGGCATACGCAACCAGGCCCTTAAAGACGGCATGACCACCCTCAAGCAGGACGGCATAGGCAAAATTTTTGACGGCAAGCTGGATCTGCTCCAGGTTCGCAAGGTCTGCA
>JASEHB010000475.1 GCA_030018745.1 Desulfatibacillaceae bacterium
CCAGGAAAACGCTGGCTGTGTTGCGCTTCGCATCGGAATTTCGGTCATGTACCAACTGTACACTCCCTCCTTTCTCGCAAAGTGCGCCTTGCCCACGGCTCCCTGGAACCGCCCTGTACGCTGTTGGCTGAAAAGATAAAGCCTTTCCCTGGGGCCACCAGAGCGTGGGGAAGGCAAAGCCTTTATCAATATTACACCCAGAATCGTAGGCTGGGATAGCGAAAGCTATGCTGCGCATAGCCCAACAAAGGGCTGTTTCCCTTTTTGCCTTAACGCCCTTGCCGTCCGCACCCTGGTTTTGTTGGGTGAACCTTGCGCGTTAAGCGCAAGAACCACCCAACCTACGATTGGTGCACAGGGCGGGTCCAGGGAGTTGTTTTCCCCTTCAACCACCCACGCACAGGGCGGTTCCAGAGTTTTTGTTTTTCCCCTTCAGCAACCCACGAACAGGGCGGGTCCAGGGAGTTGTTTTTCCCCCCCAACCACCCACGCACAGGGCGGGTCCAGGGAAAGGATAGCAAGGCGCGCGAGCGAGGAATGAGGGAGCATACTTTTTGTATGTGACTTAAAATTCCGAGCGAAGCGCAACGCAGCTATCGTTTTCCTGGGGCCGCCCCTCTCAATATAAGGTGGGCTTGTGCTATATCTTTGCCTATCTGTGCTTTCAGCGCCTCAATGCCGTCAAACTTCACCTCGCCCCGCAGCCGGGCAATGAAGTTGACGCGGATGGTCTGGCCGTAGAGATTTCCGGAAAAATCCAGAATATGGACCTCCACAGTGAACTGGTTGTCCCCGAAGGTGGGGCTGTAGCCTATGTTGGCCACAGCCGGGAGAGTCTGGCCGTCAAGAAGCACGGTAACGGCATAGACGCCGGAGGCCGGGCAAAGCTCGTCCTTTAAAAGGAGGTTGGCGGTAGGAAAGCCAAGGGTTGCCCCGCCCCGGTTGCGGCCCTTTATCACTGTGCCGCGCACCTGGTAATCGCGGCCCAAAAGGGTTTTGGCCGGGCCAAGCGCTCCGGCAAGCACAAGCTCCCTTATGCGGGTGCTGGAAATCCGCTCTCCGTCAGGCCCCACAGCAGCTATCCAGGGCAGCACAAAAACCTCAAATGAAAGCTCGGCAGCCATTTTTTTAAGAAAGCTCACATCCCCGGAGCGGGCCTTGCCAAAGGAGTAATCCGGCCCCACCACAAGCACCTTTGTGCCTATTTTCCCTATGAGGATGTCTGTCACAAACTCGCGCGGGCCAATGGATGCAAACTGCTCGTCAAAGGGCACGCTTATGAGCACATCCAGGCCGGTTTTGCTGATAAGCTCCACCTTCTGCTCGTAGGGGGTGATAAGGGGCGGCGGGTTGTTTTTTTTGACAACGCGCAGGGGGTGCGGCTCGAAGGTCATGGCAATGGCCGTGCCTGCGCGGGCTTTGGCCCTTTCGATAACCGCATTGAAAAGGGCCTGGTGGCCAATGTGCACGCCGTCAAAGTTGCCTATGGTGATAACCGCATCGGCAAAGGGCTTTTCAATTTGTGACAGGTCTTCAATAAGTAGCATGAAACCGCTTTGGGCGGGCCGTTACGGAAGGCAGCCCCGCCTGCATTTATTTTGGGTTTTAACAAAAGCCGGTATTTTTCCGGCAACCTTGAAGGTCTGTTTTTGCTGTTTTTAAGGCCAGGCCCTTGTTGCTGCCCTTTGTGTTGCGCAAGGGCTTTTGCAAAAGCTTCAAAGGTTTTGGCAAAGGCCGCGTTTTTTCAATATCTGCCCTTTTTGAGCGCTGCCTACAATAAGCCTTGACACAGGGCATAAAAAGCTTTAATTAGAGCATCCGTTTGGCAATTGCAACCGTTTTTGCCGAAGTGGCGGAACTGGTAGACGCGCTAGGTTCAGGGTCTAGTCCGCGTACGCGGGTGGGAGTTCGAGTCTCCCCTTCGGCACCAATTAAAAGAAAAGAGGGTGATTCCGGCAAGTTACGGAGGCACCCTCTTTTCATATGCAGATATATGCAGATTTCCGCACCTCCCTTGATGCCGGTTTACCCCTTATTTCCGAAGAACCGGTTCCCTGTCCCCTTCATGCCCCACTTTTTTTCCATCTGACTTTGGATTTCCGCTTCCAGGATTCAATGCTTCCTCCAAGTTTCGCCGTCCCTCACCCGGAATCCAGTGCCCGTAAACATCCACCGTGGTTTTGATGGATGAATGGCCGAGTTGCCGTTGAAGATACGCCGGACTCTGATGAGCCATGAGCATGATGGAAGCATAGGTGTGGCGCAGGTCGTGTGGGTGACGGTGGCGCAACCCGGCTTTTTTGTTCACCCGTTTCATTAGGGACTGAATTTTCCGCTGACTGAAAGGCCAAGCACCTTGCTCTTTTGGGTCTTGAAAAAAAAGTTTGACCTTGCCCCCGTCACCCTTCTTCAGAGATTCCTTTTCAAGCCATGTCCGATAGCGCAAAAGTTCTTCCAGTAGGAAATCAGGGACATCCACCTCCCGCACCTTCCCCTTTTTGGGCTTACCAAATTTGTGGTCCTTGTAGCTTTGGCGGACGAAGTAGGTCCTTATTTGGGGATTCAGAAAATTAGGTTTCATTGCCAAGGTTGAAGTGGACCCCATTTGCAGGACAGGTTGGCGGCCAAGTTAAGGTGGATCGGTT
>JASEHB010000016.1:0-3560 GCA_030018745.1 Desulfatibacillaceae bacterium
TTAAAACCGTGTCCTTGAGCCAGCGCTCATTGTCCTTATGAGGATAGTCCAGGGTGTAGTGAAGTCCCCGGCTTTCCTTGCGGTGCATGGCGCATTGGATGATGAGTTTTGCAACCGCGCAGATGTTGCGCAACTCCACCAGATCGCTTGTGAGGCGGAAGTTCCAGTAATATTCCCAAATTTCCTCGGCAATGTTCTCCACGCGCCTCAAAGCCCTCTCCAGGCGCTTTGTGGAGCGCACAATGCCCACATAGTTCCACATGAAGCGCCTTATTTCGTCCCAGTTGTGGGCAACAACAATGGCTTCATCGCTGTCAATTGTGTCTGCATAGTCCCAGGGCGGTGGCACTGGCGTTGGCGCAAGTCTGGCCAAGGCAAGCTCCTCAACAGCCTTTTTTGCTGCCCGGTCTGCATAAACAAGGGCTTCCAGCAGGGAGTTGCTGGCAAGCCGGTTGGCCCCGTGCAGGCCTGTGCAGGCTGTCTCGCCAATGGCGTAAAGGCGCTCCACATCGGTCTTGCCGTCCAAATCTGTTGCAATGCCTCCGCACATATAGTGGGCTGCGGGTACAACAGGCAGGGGCTGGCGCGTCATATCAAAGCCAAACTCCAGGCACTGCCTGTAAATGTTGGGAAAGTGCTCAATGACAAAGTCTGCTTTTTTGTGGGATATGTCCAGGTAAACGCAGTCATCGCCGCTCTTTTTAAGCTCTGTATCAATGGCGCGGGCAACAACATCGCGGCAGGCAAGCTCTTTTTCCTTTGCGTAATTCTCCATGAAGCGGCGGCCTTTGGAGTTTAACAAAATGCCGCCCTCGCCGCGCACAGCCTCGGAAATGAGGAAGTTCTTGGCCTGGGGGTGAAAAAGGCAGGTGGGATGAAACTGGACAAACTCAAGATTGGCAACCCTGGCCCCGGCCCGGTAGCCCATTGCCACACCATCCCCGGTGGCAATATCCGGATTGGATGTGTAGAGATAGACCTTGCCTGCGCCGCCGGTTGCCAGAAGTGTTATCTGGGCCGCAAAGGTATGGACCTCATCCTTTTTCTTGTCCAGAACATAGGCCCCGCAGCAGGATTCCTCGTGAGCTGCAACCACAACCCCCCGGCGGATACGGCTGGAAAAGGTTATAAGATCAACGGTTATGTGGTGCTCGAAAAGGGAGATGTTTTTGTTGGCCCTCACCTTTTCTTCCAGAACCCTCTCGATTTCGCGGCCTGTCATGTCCTGGGCATGGACAATCCTCTTGGCGCTGTGGCCGCCCTCGCGGGTAAGGTCAAGCCTTGGCTCTCCCTCGCCATCCTTTATATTGAAACAGGCCCCCATTTCCATGAGTTCGCGGATTCGCTCCGGCCCGGAGCGCACCACCATGTTCACCACATCCTCATGACAAAGGCCGTCTCCGGCTGCCAGGGTGTCTGCAACATGAGCCTCAAAGGAATCCACCTGGGAAAAAACAGAGGCGATTCCTCCCTGGGCGCGGGCCGTGCTGGTGTCTGAAACCTCCTTTTTGGTTACCACGGCCACAGATCCATGCTGGGCAGCCTTCAATGCAAAGGTAAGCCCTGCAACACCGCTGCCTATGACCAGAAAGTCGAATTTATATTCCATCCGGGCTTCTCCGGCCCTGCCTTGCGGCAGAACCGCCTCTCTTCATTGATACGCCGTCAAAATCCAAAGGAGGAGCGGCGGCGCTTGGGCTTTAACACAATTCCTAGTATGATTCCTGCAAGCAGAATGCCCGCACCCACAGCCATCCAGGTCATGCCTTTGTTGGAGCGCAGATTTTCAAGCTCTTTTACGGCTTGGTCAGCGCGCCCTTTTTGCTCCTCCAAAATGGCTTTGGCCTCTTCCAGGGCCTCCTTTACCTCAAAATAGCTTTCAGACTCAAGCTTCAAGGCCTCATAATCCTGCTCTAACTGCTGTGCCTTTTGTCCAAGTGCCTCTGCCTGTGCTGCCAGAAGCAAATTTTCATTTTTTAGCGTCTCGTTTTCAACTTCCAGGTTTTTTGATTTGGCAAGCAACTCCTCATAGGCCTTTTCCAGGGTGTTAAAGGCAATGCTTGCAGGCGGCCTTGGAGTGAGATAGCGGGAAACAACCCAGCCCTCCGTGCCTCCGGAGGTTCTCACCCTTGACCATCCGCCGCTGGTTTCCAGAACCTCGAGCGCACGGCCCGATTTTAAAACCAGCACTATGCGGTTGTTGGTATCCGGGCCGGAGCGCATCATGACCTCCTGCAGGTCATCCACATATACCGTCTGCGCCAAGGCTTGGCATGGCGACCATGCCAATGCAAAAATCAGTATAACTGCTGCAATTCTTGCCAAGTTCATGGGGCCTCCCTGCAAGAAAATCAGGCCCGTAAAAGGGCTTTGTTTTTTCAAAGGCTCTTCTGACACAAATAAAAAGTTTAGCACTTTAAACCCCATCGTGCAAAAATTCCTGGGCTTCAGGCACTGCGCATCTGCCGGAAGCAAACCCCTGCACCAGGGTCGGCAGGGACGCTTGGCCTGTTAACACAGGCAGGAGAACAAAAACAAGACCGTCAACCAAGCATTTGAAACCGGCCGGTATTGTGTTATATTTCAAATGAGGCCTGTTTGAAAGCCTTGTCCGGGCGCATGGGCAAAATTTAATTTTCGCCCTTTTTAACAGTCCGGCGCAAAATTACAGAGCACGAAAGGAGCGCAGGGCTTTAATAAGCCCTGGCAAGTGTTAAGCCATGATTGTTTTTGACCTGGAATGCAAGGACGGCCATGCTTTTGAAGGATGGTTTTCAGACAGCGCAGACTTTGAAAGCCAGATGAAGCGCGGGCTTATCTGCTGCCCTGTGTGCAATGAAACCTCTGTCAGCCGCAAGCTCTCTCCTGTTGCAATCCGCACGAACTCCGGGTCAAGCCAGCCTGTTGGGCCAAACCCCGCAAAACAGTTTCAGCATTTTTTGCAGAAGATGGCAGACTTTGTGGATAAAAACTTTGAGGATGTGGGCTGCAACTTTGCAACAGAGGCCTTAAAGATGCACTACGGCGCAACAGAGCAGAGAAACATAAGGGGAACAAGCACAGACACGGAAGAAAAAATGCTAAAGGAGGAAGGCATCGGCTTTCTCAAGGTGCCTGTTCCTGTAATGCCGGATACTGATTCTTAAAAATTCAATCCTGCCGGGCTTTTTTGCCAAACCGCTAAAAATCCGCCAGTAAATATCAATTACCGACCGGATGATCCAAAAGGCAGTATTCCCTGCCGCCGGATCTGTCTGTTCTTCGCTCCTGCACAACAAGGCCGCAACGCTCTGCAAGGCCGCAAGTGCCGCCCTGCTCCAGAAAATCCCTGTAAAAGGGGAAATTGCCCGGCCCGCCTATGAAAAACTCCACAGCGTCGTTGAAGAGGCCCGGCAAAAAGGGCTGGGGCGCAGCATAGTCGCACACCACTATTTTTCTGCACAGGGCGGCAACACCTGTAAGCGTTGACTTGCGCGCAGGCTCGTCAACCTCGTGCAGAAAAAGGGAGATGACGCCAAAATCAAAGGGGCCTTTCAGCGATTTGGGCAGGGCAGTTACAT
>JASEHB010000016.1:3570-13768 GCA_030018745.1 Desulfatibacillaceae bacterium
CATTGCCAGCAGCCCTTGCAGCCTTTTGCTTTAGGGCAAAGGCGAGCATCCGGCTGCTTGCATCAACACCCACCACCTCTTTGGCCTTTTTTGCCAGGGCAAAGGAAAGTGCGCCGGTTCCGCTTGGGGCATCCAGAACCCTTGAGCCTGGAGCCACAAGCTGGCTTACGATTTTTTCCTTTTCCCTTTCCAGGGGGTCAAAAAACCAGCCGTAAAGAGGACCGTCATACCAGCGGGGCTTTATCAGCCCTTCCCTGTGCCGCTTTTGGTTCACAAAAAATCTCCCGGCATTTAAATTTACTTCAAAACAACAGCATCAGGCCAAATCTTCAGCCAGCAGGGCATCAGCTCATCATGCCCAAAAATTTTTCAAGCCTGTCCTTTTCCTTGGCAATTTCAAGGCCCATCTGGGCCATTGTTGTCGGCGGCTCAATCGCTCCGGGCCTTGGCTTCATGGAGATTGCCCTTGTCTCACAGGCGGAAACGCAAAGCCCGCAGCCTATGCAGCGGGCTTCATCCACGCTTGCTATGCCGTCTTCAAGAAGGATTGCCCCAACAGGGCAGCGCTCTTCCTCACACACGCCGCAGCCTATGCAGAAGTTTTCGTCCACAAAGGCAAGCCAGCGGCTTTTGGCAAAGGCATTGGGATTGGATAGCTCGGTAAGGCCCCTTAAAATTGTGCAGCAGCAAGAGCAGCAGTTGCAGATGAAGTTGAGGCGGTCGCCCGAATTGTTGGTGGTGTGCACAAGGCCTTCCTGCTCGGCAATGGATAGAACGGCCAAGGCCTCTTCGCGGCTTATGGATCGCGCAAGCCCCCGCGAAACCAGAAACTGCGCGGCCTGGTCAAACATCAGGCATACATCTTCCGGCTTTTGGCAGCGCCGCATGGTGGCCCGGCAGGCGCAGTGGGCCACGGCAAAATCTGTGGATAGCTTGAGCATCTGCGTAAGGGCCTCGTAGGGCATGACCTCGTTTTGGGCGTCAACGGTCTGCTCAACAGGTATAATGCGGGCAAATGGGGTTTTGGAGCCTGCAAACTCATTGCCCAAAGCCTCCTCGTGGTAGGCGGCCCATAGCTTGGCCAGCTTGTCGTGCATGGGGGTTTTGTCCCCCCGCATGAAGGGGAACTCAAAAAGGCCCGGCACTGTGGGCAAAAGGGCATAGCCGCGCACGGTGTCCTTATCGCGGGAAAAGACGATTCCCTTGTCGGCCATTGCTTCCAGAAGTTTGGCAGCGGTTTGCTCATCACAGCCCGCAATGGAGGCAATTTTTGAGGCAGGCTGGGGCCGGAACTTCATGTGAACCGCAAGGGCAGCCTCATCGGGGGTGAAAAGGGTTTTTAAAATCTCGTCAAAATGCCCGGACTTTGGAGCACCGGAAATATGCCTGTCCAGAACCTCGCGCAGCTTTTCATAGATTTCCATGTTTGCCTCTTTTTGCTTTTTTTAAGTTGCGCCCCAAGGCCGGGCCGCTCCTGAACCGCTAAATGGAATAGAAGCATAGCAGAGTGAAGCAGGCAGCTTCAAGGGTGTTAATGTGGGGAAATGAGCCATCTGCCGGAGCAGAAAAAATAAAATGCGTTTTTTTCTTGATGAATATGCCGCCAATTGTCTAATCTTTGGAAGGAATGACGCAAATATACTTGATTTTTAAGGGGTTTTGAATATGGATTTTGAGCAAAGCTTTTTTGGGCGCAACCTGGGCGTGTTTTCAAACGAGCAGCAGGAGAAGCTTGCAAAAAGCCGGGTGCTTATAGTGGGTTGCGGCGGAATAGGCGGCACTGTGGCAGTCATCCTTGCCCGAAGCGGGGTGGAAAACTTCGAGCTTGTGGATTTTGACCAATACGAGCCCACAAACATGAACCGGCAGATTGCCTGCTTTTCCTCAAGCCTTGGACAGAACAAGGCCCAGGCCATTGCAGACCAGATCAATGACATAAACCCGGATGCGAAGGTGCTGGTTCACAAAAACCTCTTGAGCCTGGAGGAGTTGAGCGGGCGCATACCCTCTGCTGATCTTGTCTTTCCGGCAGCAGACGACTTTGCCTTTTCGGTGATGCTTTTTCGGGACTGCCAGCGCCAGGGCGTGCCAGCACTCTTTGTGGTGCCTAGTGGCCTGTGGGCCAATGTCTCCATAATCCTGCCCAATAGCCCCGGCATTGAAGACCTTCAGGGCCTGCCCCATCTGCCGGACTACTACTCCTACAAGCATCTTTTTCAGGAGCGCAAATACAAGTTCGGCACAATCAGCTATGTGTTTTTAGGCTCCTGGCGCAAGGACTACTTCCGCAAGTTCATGGACGAGGACTTTCCCGTGGCTCAGGTCTGCCCCACCGTGTGGATGGCCTCCTCCCTTGGGGCCTTGGAGGCCGTGAAACTTCTTTCCGGAAGGGCAAAGCCCGTTGCAAGCCCCCACTACTGGTCCATTAGCGAAAAACGCATTGCCCTGCGCCGCAAAAACGGTCTGCACATTGAAACTGTTCTGGCCTGGCAGCGTAAAATCTTTTACAAGCTCTTCCAGACCCCCCTGGCCCCTTTCATGGAAAAGGCACAGGCTATCTGGTGGAAATTCTTTTGACACTCTGCCCGAAGGGCTTTAAAGGGTTGCAGCAAGCCATTAAAGCCCTACTCATGCGGTTTTTCCTCCACCTTGTGGCAGGTGCAGTCCTTTTCTCCGCAGAGGCCGCATTCATAAACAGGGGCAGGGGTTTCCTTGGGGCGGTTTTTGCGCACAAAGCCGCGCCTCCAGGCAAGGTAGGCAACAGCTACCAAAACTGCGGCAATAAGAGGGATGTAGGTCAGCAGGTTTTCGAGCATGGGCTTTTCCTTATTCTAAACCGGATAATTCACGGGTTAAATTTCTGCCTTTGCAGGCTGCCTATTAAATGGGCCGGTCAGGCAAGGGCGATTTTTCTGCAATAAAAATTCCAGACCCTCATCAGCGATTGTTACCTCAATTTCTTTTTTGAACATACCCCAGGCAGGCCCCCGGCACAAGTTGAAGAGCAGTTTTTTAGTGGAGCTTTTATGCCACGCTTTGCAACGGCAATGAGCAATTCCGCTGGACTTGGGCGAATACCAGAATCTGACAACATGTTGATTATTGGGAATCCGTACAATTGTACCCCCACCTAGTGTCTTTTGGGTAAAGGCGATACAGGTGCAGGGGTGCAATTTTTTTCTTGTATTAAAAATTTTCCTGGTGTAAAAATAAGCCAGATATATTCCTGGGCGCTGACCACCTTCCTCAAACCTCGAAACGCTTTTATACTCTACGCAGGGGATTTGTGCTGGCGATGGTTTTTTTACTACTGTATGAAAAGGGGCCGACATGAAAAGAGTGCTTCTGGCAAATTCCATAGGGCCGTATGAAACAGGCTGGGGCGAGGATGTGAACGATCTTTTTGCAGCCCGCCTCACCCGCGGCCAGGGGCCTTTTACCCTGAAGAGCATTTTCCCTGCCTTTGCCCTGCACCTCATAGCCGAAAATCTGGATGCTGATTCAACAATTCTGGAATGGCCCACTGAAGAGCTTTTCTGCAAGCACTTAAAAAAGGGCTACGATTACCTGGGCATCCAGACCAAGTCTGTGCACCTGAACCAGGTGGCGCGTATGGTGAAGATGGCACGACAAATTGCCCCGGCCACAAAAATAGTGCTCGGCGGCTATGGCGTGAGCCACATCTTCAACGAGTACCCTAATGACCCGGAGAATGCCAGCCGCTATTTGAGGGAAAACGCTGACCATTTCTGCTTTGAGGAGGGTGTGGGCTTTTTCCGCAAGCTTTTGGGCCAGGCCCCGGATGCTCCCATATCCCAGGTGCGCCAGCCCTTTTTCGAGGCCACCACACCCGGCTCCTGGTATTTGGTGCGCCTCCCTTTAAGCTCCACCCTTGTGGCATTGGGTTGCCCCAATGCCTGCGAGTTCTGCAACACCTCCCACTTTTTCAAGTTCAAAAAAATCACGGTGGCCTCGCCGGAGCAGGCCTGCGCCTCCCTTGTTGCTGCCCAGAAAAAAATGGCGGGCCTTCCAAACCTTTTCAACATAATCTGGGACGAGGATTTTTTGATTGACCGGGACTATGTTCTGCGCCTTGGGGAGCTTCTCCAAAAGGAAGGGCTTATAGGCAGGGTGAACCTGTTTTGCTTTGCCAGCATAAGAAGCCTCTCCCAGTACACTGTGGAGGAGCTTGCCAGATGCGGCGTGGGCGTTCTGTGGATAGGGGTGGAATCCAAGTTTGACGGCGACATTATTGCAAAGCACAACTTCCAGAAGAGGATTGGCCGGGATGTGGCCGAGGTTTTCAACGATCTGCACAATCATGGAATGCTCATCATAGGCTCCAACATTCTTGGCCTGGACTTTCACAACCACGAAAACATAATCGAGGACATTGACTATTTTGTGTCCTTAAAACCGGATCTCTATCAAGTCTCCCCTCTGCGGCCCTGCCCAGGCACCACCCTTTACGAGCGACTCATGGAGGACGGGCGCATTGAAAACACCATGAGCGCCAAGGACACCATGCTCTGGAGCGACACGGGCCTTGTCCACCCCAACTTCAAGAAGGGTGAGCTAAAAAAATATTTTGAACTTACCCACAAAAAGCTCATCGAGACAAACGGCTCCTCGGCCCTGCGCACCCTGGATGTGATGCTCAAGGGATTTGCCACCATGCAGCATTCAAGAGACCCATACCTTCAGGCCCGCGCGGACCGCTGCCAGTTTTTTGCCCGCAAGCTTGGGGCCGGGCTAATGCCCTCGCTTAAAAAGCTTGCCCCCAGCCAGGCGGTTTTGGAGCAGGTTCTGGATGTTGAAGAAAGATACAGGCAGGCCTTTGGCAGCGTGGGACTTGGGGCAAAGGCAATCCGGCAGATCACCTGGCAGGTCATGAAAAGCCAGGAAAACCGCAAGCCCGAAGAAAACCCCGCACCCCTCTGGACCGTGACCCGCTTTGAAGGCGCCAATGCCAAGCCAAAGGTGGTTGCCAGGCAGCATCCGCTTCAACACGCCATAGCAAAAATAACTGTGGGCGTTTCCCGGCGGGCAATGGGCCTGAAGTTCGAGCCTGCCTTCAAAATAAAGCTGGCTGATATTGATGATTTTCCTGTCACTTTCAAAAACCTTGACATTGAGGGACACCGCATCAATTTTGTGGATGAGGGCAGCGGCCAGACAATTCTCATGCTGCATGGCAACCCCACCTGGTCTTATTTGTACAGACATATAATTGCGGATTTGAAGGCCGATTTCCGCTGCGTTGCGCCGGATCTTTTAGGATACGGCCTTTCAGACAAGCCGCCGGACGCAGACTACTCCATGGAGGCCCATGTCCGCAGGCTGGACGAGTTTGTAAGAAAGATGGATTTGAAGGACATCACCCTTGTCTGTCAGGATTGGGGCGGCATAATCGGCCTCACCTGGGCATCCCGCAACAAGGAGCGGGTGGCCCGCCTTGTGCCCATGAACACAACCGGCTTTCTGCCAGGCTCGCTTGGCGACTTCAAAAGCGTCCTCAAAGCCTGGGCCTTTCCCTGGCTATGGTCCTTCAAGGTGCCCTTTTTGGGCAAAAAAATGGCCATGGACTGGAATATCTTTCTCCAGGCCGGAATGCGCCTTGGCACTTACAACACCCGCAAAATGATGCACCAAAAAGCCATGAAGGGCTACCTTTACCCCTTCCAGCGTGTGGGCGATCGCACGGCCATTTTAAAATCCGTGCGCCAGGTGCCAATGAGTCCGCTCGATAAGGCCTGGCGGATGTTACGGGGAACAGAAAAAGCCCTGGATGGCTGGCCTGTGCGCACAAGGGTCATCTGGGGCATGAAGGACCCGGTCTTTGTACCCTGGTTTATCGAGCGCTTCGAGGAAATTCTGCCAAATCATGCTCCAAGCCTTAAAATACCCACAGCCGGGCATTTTCTCCAGGATGACGAGCCCCAGGCCATCATAATGGGAATTAGGGAATTTTTGGCGGAAAGCAGCCTCAAAGCCAAGCAGACTGCGGCATGACAGCTTTTAACACCAAGGGAAGGCGACCATGAGCCGGATTTACCCTTTTTCAGCCCTTGTGGGCCAGCAGATGATGATCACAGGCCTGCTTTTGAATGCCATCAACCCGCGCATTGGCGGAATACTTATCCGCGGGGACAAGGGTACAGGCAAGAGCACGGCCGTACGCGCATTGGGGGCCATTCTGCCCCAAATTCAGGTTCGGGAGGGCTGCCCCTTCAGTTGCGGGCCGGATACCCCGGCTGATGCCTGCCCTCACTGCAGTCCCCTTAAGGGCAAGGACAAGCCCGCCTTTGTACAGCGCCAGACAATGGTGGTGGATCTGCCCATAAATGCCACCGAGGACAGGGTTGCCGGAACCCTGGATCTGGAGCACGCCCTTGCCAAGGGCCAAAAGCGCTTTGAGCCGGGGCTTCTGGCAAGGGCCAACCGGGGCATCCTTTATGTTGATGAGGTCAACCTGCTTGATGACCACATTGTTGACATTCTGCTTGACAGCGCGGCAATGGGCGTCAACTCCGTGGAGCGGGAGGGGGTGAGTTTCTCCCACCCTGCCCGTTTCATCCTTGTGGGAACCATGAACCCGGAAGAAGGGGATTTGCGGCCCCAGCTTCTGGATCGCTTCGGCCTGTGCGTTACCGTAAGCGGCATTGAAGACCTTGCCTGGCGCGATGAGCTTGTGCGCCGCTGGGAGGCCTTTGAAGATGACCCGGACAAATTTGCCGCCAAGTGGAACAAGGCTGACCAGACCCTAAAAAAACGCATCCTTCAGGCAATGAAGCTGCTGCCTGCTGTCAAGGCCGATGACAGTATGATTCGCAAAATCACCGGGCTTTCCGTGCAGGTGGGGGTGGACGGGCATCGGGCCGACCTTGTCATGCTAAAGGCCGCCAAGGCACATGCAGCCCTGTGTGCAAGGCGCAAGGTCATGGATGAGGATGTGGCTGTTGCTGCAAAGCTTGCCCTTTTTCACCGCATGAAAAAAAGGCCCTTTGACGATTTGCCCAAAAATTTTGACACAATGGACAAGCTTTTGTGCCAGAACCGGCAAGATTCCGGCAATAAAAAAAAAGCCCTGAATGCTGATTGCAGCAATGCAGACAAGGCGAAGCAGACAGCAAAGGCAAAGGATTTTGGCTTTTTGACCGATGATGCTGCGGTTTTTGGCCGACAAGGGCAGGCCGCAGACGACAAAGAACAAAATCTGCAATGCCTTGAGCCAAGCATAGCAGATAAAGGCCCCCGCCCCACAAAGGCCCCGCCACAGGGCAGGGGCTTTACCCGCACAAATCAGTCAAAGCCCAAAAAGGGCCGTTATATAGGTTCAGCCATAGATGAAGGCAACAGAGATATTGCCTTTGATGCAACCTTGCGGGCTGCCGCGCCTTTTTGCCTAAACAGGCCAAAGGGCCTTCTTGCCCTGCCGATTTTAAAGCAGGACTGGCGGGCCAAAATCCGCTCATTAAAAACCGGCCTGCTTTTTGTTTTTGTGGTGGATGCCTCCGGGTCCATGGGCAGCGTGCTCCTGCAAGAGACAAGGGCTGCCATTCTAAAGCTTCTGGACAGGGCTTACAAGGATAGGGCCGAGGTGGCCCTTGTGGCTTTCAAGGCAAGGAGCGCGCAAATCCTTCTGCAGCCAACAAAAAACATATCCAATGCCGAAAAAAAGCTCCGCAACCTGCCCTTTGGCGGCACAACACCTCTGTGCGCTGGCATATCCCTTGGCCTTGATGTGGCTATAAAAGCCTTGTCAAAGGGCAGAATCCCCTGGCCTAAAATTGTTCTTGTAACAGATGGAAAAGCCAATGTGGGGATGGGTAAATGCGCCTTTTCAGGCGAAAGCCCTCTTGCCCTGCATGAGGAAGTTTTTGCAGCCGCAAGAAGCATAAAAAAGGAAAAGCGCATTTCATCTGTTGTTATAGACACGGAAAAAAAGCACCCCGGCAGCCTGGACCTTGCAAGGCAGATAGCTCTGCACATGGGCGCAAAATATGTTTCCATGGAAACCCTTGTGCCGGATTCCATTGTGGAGGCGGTAACAGCATAAAACACAGCAGGAGGAAACCTTGGGATACCTTGACCTGGACACAATACTCTGCCGCAGGCTCTGCAAGTTGCAGCAGACAGCCCGCGAGTTCGGTATGCAGGTGGTCAGGCCTGCGGGCATAGAGCTTGATAAATTGGCCGACCCCAAAGACACCATAGCCCCAGGCTCGCCCCTGTGGGCCGTTTTCAGGGGCTTTAGGGAGCTTGGCCTGCACAAGGCAATGATTCCCAAGGCATTTGGCGGCACCCTGGGGGATTATCCGTCTCTGGCCACGCCCCTTATAAACGAGCAGATGGGCTATGCGGACGGCGGGCTTTCCGTAAGCCTTCTTGTCTCCACAATGCCTTTTGGCTTTGCGGTTCTCTCTCCGCATAAGGAGGTGCGCAACTGGGCGCGGGAGTATGTTGAGGACAAAAGCGCCTCAATGATTGGCTGCTGGGCCATCACCGAGCCTGACCACGGCACGGACTGGGTAATGGGCACAAGCAGCGCGGGCTGCGACCCCTGCACCGCTCCGGGCCTCACAGCAGTCAAAAAGGGGGATAAGTATATCATAAACGGCTGGAAATCCGCCTGGGTGAGTAACGGCACAATAGCCACCCATGCAGTTTTGCATGTTGGCCTGGATTCCTCGCGCGGGGTTCACGGCTCCGGCATAGCTCTTTGCCCCCTGCATTTGCCGGGCATAAGCCGGGGCGCTCCCTTGAACAAAATCGGCCAGCGGCCCCTAAACCAGGGTGAAATCATCTTTGACGAAGTTAAAATGCCTGCCAAGTACATGCTCCTTGCTGTGCCGGGCTTTTTCGGGGCAAACCTTTTCGGTCACACATTTTTGGGCCTTGCCAACTCCAGCATGGGCGTGACATTTGCGTCCCAGGCCCAGGCCAGCTTTGACGAGGCCCTTTTCTTTGCCCAAAACAACTCTTTTAACGGCACTACCCTTGCCCAAAGGCCGGACATCAAAATCCGGCTGTTCAGAATGTTTGCCAAGGTGGAGGCAGCCCGGCTACTGGCCCGCAAGGTTTCAGATCACTTTTTCGGCCTGCTTTCTCCGCCCCTTGTGGGTGCGGCCACAAAGCGCCAAATTACCTTCTGGGCTTTGGGCAAGGCCCTTAACGCATATTTTACGGCCTTTGATCGCTACGAAAAGGTGCGGCAACTCTCCAAATACATAACCCACCCCGAAGAATCAACAGGCATGATGGACTGGGGAAAATACGGAGTGCTCTCCAAGATCACGGCCACGGAAACCGCTGTGGATGTGGCCAGCCAGGCAATGCAGATTTTCGGCGAAAAAGCCCTTTCGCCGGATTGCGTCATTGACAAGATGTTCCGGGATGCAAGGGCCTCCACCATTGAAGACGGCGTCAATGATGCGCTGGCAATCGCCTCCTGCGAAGGCCTGTGAGGAAGGATGGTTTACAAGACCTGAAAATTGCGGGGCGACCCCGCAAATAATTTTTGGAGGCAAAGAAATGCCCATAAGGGACATTGACATTATTGCTGACAGACAATCGGCTGCAATGCAAAAGGAAGTGAAAGGGTTTGCATCCCGGCTCGTGAGGCCTGCGGGTGTTGAGATTGATATGGCGGCCGCCCCTGAAGCTGTTTTTGCCAAAACCTCGCCCCTGTGGGGGGTTTTTGCCGCCTACCGCAAGCTGGATCTGCACCTGCCGGGAATTGACGAAAAACTTGGCGGCATGGGCCAAATTGATTCCCTTGCCAGGGTTTTGATGGCCGAAAGTCTTGGTTATGCGGATTTGGGCCTTGCCATTAGCCTTATGATTTCAGACAACGCCTTTGGCCACATTGCCCTTTTTGAGGGAAAGGCCCCTTTAAAAACTGTGCAGGATTACTGTGCGGATTCGCCTTCCTGCAGCCTTGTGGGAGCATTGCCAGCAAGTTTGGGGGTGCTTCCTTTGTCCCGTGAGGCAACAGAAAGCCCATCACCGGCCCTCACCGCCCTGCCAAAGGGGAAGCAATACGAAATAAGCGGCGATTTGCCGCGGGTTTTCAATGCCAGCATTGCCAGCCACCTTGTTACGGATATTCTTGTGGAGCCGCCTGATTCTGCCCCCTGGCATGGCCTTGCCGCGATTCCCCTTGAGATAAAAGGCATAAACAGGGGCAGGCCCCAGG
>JASEHB010000476.1 GCA_030018745.1 Desulfatibacillaceae bacterium
AAAACTGCTTTTCCGTGAGTACGGAAAGGGCCGCGGCCCCGCCCTGGCTGTATTGAACTGCAATTTGGGCAGGGTCCAAATCAGGCCGGATGGGGCCTTTTGAGGGGCTTGCCCTCTTGATTTCCGCAATTATGTTGGAGCCTCTTGGTCCAGGCTTTTCAAGGGCTGTAAAAAAGCCCCGGCTGGTGGGCAAGGGGCCATCCATAAGCTTTTGCAGCTCTTTTTGCGGAACAAGGCTTTTTGCCTTTTGCACCAGGGCCTTTTGTGACTCGATAATTTTGTTCAGGAAATTTTCAGGCTTCATGATCAAAACGCCTTATGCCTGCTGGGTGAAGGCTGCCAGGTCCTCAAGCTTTTTTAGCGCCTGACCGTTTTCCATAACCGAGCGGGCCAGTTGTATGCCATCGTTGAAATTTGCCGCCCTGCCTGCTGCCACAAGTGCAGCCCCGGCATTGGCAGCCACTATGTCCTGGCAGGGGCCTTTTTTGCCGGAAAGCACGCTTCTGGTGATGGCCGCATTGTCCTTTGCGTCTCCTCCTGCAATGTCGGCAAGGGAATGGCTTTTTCCCACAAGCTGCTCCGGTGTCACATCGTAGGTTTTTATATTTCCTTCAAAAAGCTCGGTTATGCGGGTGGGGGCGCACACGGAAATTTCATCCATGCCATCATGGCCGTGAACCAAAAAGGCCCGGCGAGCGCCAAGCAATTTAAGGGCATGGGCAAACATCTCCGTCAAAGGCGCGGCATACACCCCCAGCAACTGGCAGTTTGCCCCTGCCGGGTTGGTGAGCGGGCCAAGCATATTGAAAATGGAGCGGATACCCACCTCTTTTCTGGGCAGGGCAGCGTGCTTCATGGCCCCGTGGTGCTTGGGGGCAAAAAGAAAGCCAATGCCGATGGTGTTTATGGCCTCCTCGGTTATTTCCGGGGCCACATCCAGGTTCACTCCCAGGGCTTCCAGCACATCCGCACTGCCACAGCGGCTGGAAACAGAGCGGTTGCCGTGCTTGGCCACGGTTACGCCGCAGCCTGCCACAACAAAGGCGGCTGTTGTGGAAATGTTGAAGGTGTTAAGGCTATCGCCCCCTGTGCCGCAGGTATCCACAACCGTGCCGTTTAGCGCCTGAACCCGCACCGCCCGGCGGCGCATTGCCCTTGCAGCTCCGGCAAGCTCGGCAAAGGTTTCTCCCTTTGAGGCAAGAGCGGCCATGAAAGCTCCTATCTGCGATGGCGTGGCATTGCCTTGCATGATAAAGTCTATTACTTGGTCAGCCTGCTCATCCCCAAGGTCTTTTCCAGCCACAATTTGTTTAATCGCATCTTTGATCATCGGCCTATTCTCCTGTTAATCTAATTTGTTGTGGTTTCAAGAAAATTGCGGAGAAGCCGTTTGCCCACCTGGGTCATTATGGATTCCGGATGAAATTGAATGCCCTCCACAGCCAGCTCCCTGTGGCGTAGGCCCATGATTTCGCCGTCATCGGACCGGGCGCTCACAACAAGGCAGTCCGGCAAATCTTCCTCCATGACCGCAAGGCTGTGGTAGCGCATGGCTTCAAAGGGGCTTTTTATGCCTTTGTAAACGCCCTTGCCATCTGCCGTTATAAGGGATGTCTTGCCGTGCATGAGCTGCTTTGCCCCGCCAACCTTGCCTCCGTAAAGCGCGCCTATGCACTGATGGCCCAGGCAGACACCCAAAATTGGAATCCGGCCTGCGCACCTTTTTATTGCCTCCATTGAAATTCCGGCATCTTCAGGCCTTTTTGGGCCTGGGCTGACCACCAGGCCGGCTGGCATGGGATTCAGGGCCTCATCCACCGTTGCCGAGTCGTTTCGTACAACCCTTACTTGTGCGCCCAGAATTTTAAGGTATTGAACCAGGTTGTAGGTGAACGAATCGTAGTTGTCTATCATGAGTATCATGGTTTTTTCCTCTGTATCCAGGCTGTTATGAAACAAGCTCAATGGCCCTGTGAATGGCCCCGGCCTTGTTTATTGATTCAGCGTTTTCGGATTCCGGGTCAGAATCCGCCACAATGCCCGCCCCTGCCCGCACTGTGCAGATATTGTTTTCAATGCTTGCAGTGCGTATGGTGATGGCAAAGTCCATATTGCCCGTAAAGGAAAAATAGCCCACGGCCCCGCCATAAGGCCCGCGGGGGGAGTCCTCCAGTTCGGATATTATCTCCATTGCCCTTACCTTTGGCGCGCCGGTCAATGTGCCAGCCGGAAAGGTGGCGGCCAAAAGGTCCCATCCGTCATAGGCCTGGTCAAGATCGCAGACAATGTTGCTGACAAGGTGCATAACATGGGAGTAGCGCTCCACAAACATTAAATCCGTAACCTGAACCGTGCCTGTTATTGCCACCCGGCCAAGGTCGTTTCTGCCCAGATCCACAAGCATAAGATGCTCGGCCCTCTCCTTGGGGTCAGCCAGAAGCTCGTCAGCAAGGTTTCTGTCCTCCTGCTGGCTTTTCCCCCTTTTGCGGGTTCCGGCAATGGGCCGCAGGGTTGCCACCCGGTTTTCCAGGCGCACCATTGTTTCCGGCGAGCTTCCAACAAGTGCGCCCTCCCCTGTTTCCAGGTAAAACATATAGGGAGATGGGTTGACAAAGCGCATTGCCCGGTAAAGG
>JASEHB010000477.1 GCA_030018745.1 Desulfatibacillaceae bacterium
GGATATGAAAAAAACAGGCGGCAAGGGGGGCAAAAAATAGGGGCGCTCCCAGGAAAACGATGGCGTAGGTTGGGTGGTTCTTGCGCAAAGCGCAAGGTTCACCCAACATTTTTTTATCCTTATTAAGACCGGGCAGAGCCGGAAAACAAATATCCCCATTGCCTTGCATTGCCTTCAACCGCTTTGAATGACAGCCCGTAGGTTGGGCTAGAAAATCCGGCAAATAATGTATGTCGGAGGGCAAAGGCCTGTTCCCGGATTTTCGTAGCCCAACAAACCCACGCGCCGGATGGCGGGGATGATAATCGGAAAACGGCCTTTTTGTTGGGCCACGCAAATCCGGGATAAGACCAGAGTGTTCCAGAAACCTCTTGGGCCGGATTTGCTAGCCCAACCTACGATTCTGACAGCCCCGGCGGCTTAAAGCCTGGGGTGGCCTTGGCAACTTGTTGCCAGTG
The DNA here is from genome assembly GCA_030018745.1 of Desulfatibacillaceae bacterium. GTDB lineage: Bacteria > Desulfobacterota > Desulfobacteria > Desulfobacterales > Desulfatibacillaceae > JAGVAW01. Next base: position 459 of record JASEHB010000477.1, read on the forward strand.
CCACCCAGCGGAAGAAAAGAAATTGGGGAATCAATGGAAGGTAGTTCCGATGTATTCAGACATATAATCCATTACTCGTTTCATCTGTTGTTACCATTTGTGTTCGCAAAACTATTCTGGAAGAAAAATTGGTGGAAAGCAGCGCTGATTATGGTGGCAACAATGCTCATGGATTTGGACCATCTCCTGGCCGATCCAATTTTTGATCCCAATCGTTGCAGCATAGGTCTTCACCCTCTCCACACTTTATGGGCGGGGATATTTTATTGCGGCCTTCTGGCGATTCCTTCATGGAAGTGGCGTGCAGTATCCGTGGGATGCTTGTGGCATTTATGCACCGATTTCATTGATTGTTTACTTGGCGGATTATGGCCCTGACTATTCCCCCGGGTGGCACTGACAGCCCAACAAAACCACTGCAGGGCGGCCCCAGGAAAACGATAGCTGTGTTGCGCTTCGCATCGAAGGTCAGTCACATACAAAAACAGTATGCTCCCTCCCTTCTCGCTCGCGCGCCTTGCTCTGCCTCCCTGGACCCGCCCTGTACGCTGGTGGTTAAGGGAAAAGCAATTATTAACCACGAAAAACACGAACCACACGAAAAAAAGCAGGAAGGCAAGAAGACCGTGGCAGAAAGGCAACAGTGTCCGTCATTCCCGCGAAAGCGGGAATCCAGAATAAAATATGGCCGTTATCCTTATTCGCCCGTAGGTTGGGTGGTTCTTGCGCGTAACGCGCAAGGTTCACCCAACGGTTTTTATCCTTATTAAGACCGGTCAGGGCCGGAAAACAAATATCCCCATTGCCTTGCATTGCCTTTAACCGCTTTGAATGACAGCCCCTTGCATAAGGAATACGCAACCTCGCCCTAACTCAATGGCAAGCACGGAAAATCCACCCAAATCAAAAATCAGGTTAAAAAAATAGGGATCAAGAAATGTGGCTTGATTTGACCTGGAATTTGTACTATAATATTTCCGATACACTTGATACTCGTTATCAAAATTTGCCTGCACACAATTAAGGCACTGGGTGTTACCGACTGCCCCGGCTGTCAAAGCCCAGGGTGGATTAGGCAACAAGTTGCTTTTGGACCTAAAGGACAAGATGAGGAGCTTAAAAAGCATCTTTCGAACTTACTTGCGGATGGGTTATCCTGACAGCTTGAAGGTTTTGCTTCTTGTGCTGTCGGATACTGGCAGGAGTTGCCGGGGCCACCCAGCGGAGAGCAATTCCGTTGCTCTTCATTGCTACCGATTAAGGCTATGTCAGATTATAAAGAGAAGGATGTTGAGTCATGACAAACGAAAAATTACGGACACTTTTTTACAGGCGGGTTGTCTGGCTGAACGGGGCTTCTGGTTCGCTGCAGAAGCATCTATCAAAAGCACACGATACACTTGTGACCACTCATGATCGCACCTTTACTCACGGGGATGGCGAGATTCAAGGCTTAGCCGTTGAGAAAAAAAACAGCGGGTTATTCGTTCATCTCGCCTACTATACTCCGCACCAGCCGACATCTATCGTGCCGTTTCCATCGAGCGCCCAATCCAAAGACATAAGCCCAAAACCTCCCCCGTATGACCACGAATATTTAAAGGGAGATATATTCTTTCTTGTTGCCGGAAATCATCTAGTTCTTTGCCCTAGCGGCATTCGTGAAAGCGTTGCTCTTTTATATATCAATTATGCGTTACGAGAAACTGGCATGAAAAAGCTTCTTACGCGATTCAACATTGAGCCTGTTGCAAAAATAGACAAGATGAAATTATTACAACAAGAAGGGGTTAAGAAGGTATCACTAAACGCCTCCCTTTATGAAGCCACTATTGAATATGCCGATCGTAAAACAACTAAAATGAATTTGCTGCATGGTGTTGCAGAAGAAGTGCTTGCGTTGTTCGCAAACGATAGCAATAAAGAATTGCAGGAAATCGGGGAAATGGAGAATCTTTCAGTAAAATTGGAAATCTCATTCGATTCAAGGAAAAAGGGAGGAACTCTCGGACAGAAGAGGCTTGAAAAAACGGCAGGCATGCTTATTGCCGACGATGAAGATAAAGGTTTTACAATAGTTACCGGTAACGGTAAACGCCTCACCGCTGACGAGATTCGCATTAGTGATAAAGTAAAACTCGACCCACATGGAAATTCAGTTTCCAGAAGCAGC
>JASEHB010000478.1 GCA_030018745.1 Desulfatibacillaceae bacterium
GATACAAAGCTCGTGCGCCTTGCTCTCGTCTCCCTGGGGCCGCCCTGTTTATTTGTGCCTGAAGACGGGAAGGAAAAACACAACCCCTCTGGATGACTTGTTTGCCTTGGATCCTCCTCACCTGGAACCGCCCTGACCGTTCTGTGTAGGGCTGTGCTGCCCTGCGCCGGACAAGGGATTGATGTACCAGCAGTGTAGTAGGTTGGGATAGCGCAGTTTACTGCGCGTAGCCCAACAAAAAGCCCAGGACAGCAAAAAAATTGGGGAAAAGGAAAGCTTTTTTGATCTGAACTTTGCTTTGTATCTCGGTCATGTACTCAAAGTACATGACCGAAATTCCGATGCGCAGTGCAACACAGCCCACGGCTTCCTGGGGCCGCCCTATGGTTGTTCAATGCCCAGCTTGGCCAAAGTTGCTGGAGTCGGGCTTCCCGTAGCCCTGTCCCATCCAAACTCCTCCCAATAGTTTGCCACAAGGGTTTCAATATCAACCGAACGGCCCTTGTTTGCGCCCCGGCAAAGGGGCGGACGGCCAACAGCCCTATCGTGGAGTTCCACCTCTTTGGGTTTTATGCCCTGGCGCAGGTTGAATGCCTGACGGATTGTCTGGATGCGCTCGCCGATTTCCATGTATTGTTCGGGAGTTTTATTCCAGCCTGTGGCAGCATTGATCCAATCAAAGAAGGGTATGCGCTTTGCCCCCAGAAAGGCTCCGAACATACAACCTCCGCTGCCGTTTACCACATTCATGTAGGTCGAGCAGGTTTTGGACATGACGGCCTTGTCCCTGCCGGTCTTGTATTTGACGCCTTTGGGGTAAAACAGCCAGGGTTTGGGCAGGCCTTTGAGCACCTTCCATAACTGGAACATCTCGTAATACAGGTAAGAGCCTATAGTGTGCTTGCCAGGAGAAGGTTCCGCCTTGTAATGGACGCCAAAGCCAGGATCATTGCGCGAGTCATGCATGGGAAGCTCGTGGCCGCCGCCGGTCACGGCAAAGTTTTCGGACCCGCCCTTTAGCAGTTGGGCTGCGCTCTTGGCTCCGTCAGCCAGGATGTCGCCAATTCCTTCACGGCGAATCATCTTTTCCACAAGCTCTATAATAGCCTCTGAATTGCCCCATGTAAGCGCAAGCCCGCCCGTGTCCTTGGCTGTTATTATGCCCTTTTCGTAACACTCTATGGCAAAGGCCACTGTGCCGCCTGCGGAAATTGTGTCCATGCCCGCACGATTAAGAAGCTCGTTAAGGTAGAAAATGCTGTCCGCATCTTCGTTAAGCAAAAGCCCGCCCAGGGCCAGGACCGTTTCGTACTCCGGCTTGTGGGTGTGGGAAAAGGGGCCTTTATTGAGCTTGCAGATGCCGCCGCAGCCAAGCGGGCAGGAAAAGCAGAAGTATTTTTTTGTTTCCGCCTTCGTGAAAACATCCGGGTTCACGGAAAAGCTCTTCAAGGGGCCAAAGTCCAGGTTGGTGCCCTTCCAGTTTTTTATGGGCGAATCGCCCATTTCAATGGAGACCTGGTTCATGGACACGGTTCCCCATTTTTTGAGCATCACCTTGTAGAGCATTCCATCCTGGGCCATGCCTGTGGGCAGAATGCGCAAGAGAGCACCCACAGGGAAGGTGGCTGTGCCGGGCAGAAAAGGCGGCTGGAACTGCACCCACTTGTTGCAGGCCGCGGAAAGTTCCTTCATGCGCGCCTTGTTTGCAACAGGGATTTTTACATTGCCGGAAAGGCAAAGGGCCTTGAGGTTTTTGGAACCCATCACAGCCCCAAGGCCGGAGCGGGCAGCCATGCGGCCCCCGTCATTGCTTACACCTGAAATGAGCGAAAGCTTTTCCCCTGCCGGGCCTATGCAGGCCACGCGGGGCTTGTTTTTCCCCGTGGCCCGCGAGATGAGAATCTGCTCCGTCTCCACAGTGTCCTTGCCCCAGAGGTCACCTGCATCCTCAAGGGTGGCCTTGCCGTCTGCAATGTTGAGATAAACGGGTTTTTCTGCCTTGCCGGTAAAGAAAATACCGTCATAGCCGCAGCGTTTTATAGCTGGCGAGAAGTTGCCGCCGCAATTGGCATCCCCCCAGCCGTGGGTGAGGGGGGATTTGCCCACCACCATCCAGCGGCCCGTGAAAAGGCTGCCCGTGCCGGTTAAAAGCCCGGAAACAAAGCCCAGCATGTTTTCAGGGCCAAGAGGGTCTGCATCGGGCGGTATGTGCTTGTAAAGCATGTAAGCGCCCAGGCCCATGCCTGAAAGGTAGTCCTCGTAAACCTTGTCCGGCACTATTTCATCGCGGATTTTGCCTGTTGAAAGATCCACCATGAGCACCTTGCCCATAAAAGCCTGTCCCATGCTTCCTCCTTTTGGTTTAAGGATATGTCTTGGCCGGACAATCCGGCTTATTTTGTCTTGCTTGGCTGAAAATGAGTAAAATTTTTTAGGCTTCAAAATTCCTAATAGGCTTTTTTTTGCCGCCCGTCAAACATAATAAACGGCTGGCCTGAAACATTTTATTTGAGGCTCATTCCGGCTTTGGCCAAAATTTTCAGAGAAGGGGAGGTCGGGCAGAGGTCTTTTTAAAAAATCCGGGAAGAAGCGCTTAAGGGGCAGGCCTTTCTTTGCCTCTGCCCCTTAAG
>JASEHB010000479.1 GCA_030018745.1 Desulfatibacillaceae bacterium
CCCACCCCCTATTATTCCTCCGCAAAAAAGGCTGGCTTCAATAATTGCGCCGGTTTTAAGGCGATGTATGGCCTCAAGCTCCTGAAGGGAAACAAGATGCGTTTCGCCCAAAAGGTCGCGCATCTGGCCTTCTATCATGCCAAAGCAGCCAACAGAGCGGGCCATTGCGTGAAGTGCTTTTAAATAGAGGTCAGGGTCAATGCCAGGAACCTTGCGGCAGGCCATTTGAAATGCATGGCTCAACAGGGCATCTCCTGCCAGAAGAGCGGTTGCCTCATCAAAGGCCTTATGACAGGTTGGCCTTCCCCTGCGCATATCATCATCATCCATTGACGGCAGGTCGTCATGGATTAAGGAAAAAGTGTGAATCATCTCAAAGGCGCAGGCAATACTCATGGCCGATTGAATATTTCCGCCAACAGCATCTGTTGCTGCAAGGCATAAAACCGGCCGGACCCTTTTGCCGCCTGCATTTATGGAATAGTCCATTGCAGCCCTCACGCGGGAGTCCGATGGCAGGCGCAAAAGCTCCTGTTTAAGGGCCTCATTGATAAGGGCGCGTCTTTCTTCCAGGTACGGGGTAAGCTCAAAAGGCATAATAATGCTCATTGATTTTCATCCGAATCGGAGGGCTGGAAGGCTTGCTCAACAATGTTGCCGTTTTCTCCGGCCAGAAGCACGGAAACCTTTTTTTGCACCTCGTCAAGCTTTTCCGATAAAAAGCGTGAAAGCTCCATGCCCTCTTCAAATTTGGCGACAGCGCTCTCAAGGGGAAGGTCCTGGTCCTCCATCTGTGCCACAATCTCTTCAAGGCGTTTCATGGCAGTTTCAAAGGTCATTTTCTTGGGCGGCATTATCTTCCTCTCCCTTGTATTTGAACCAAAATCTTCAAGCTCTCACAAAGACGGCTTAATATAACACATTAAAACCCGCCGGGGCAGGCCTACCAGTTTTACGGGAGCTGTTTTTTTGCGTCTTTTTCTGTAATCCTGGCCACAAGAAGCCCCTCGGAAAGGGTTATATCAATAAGGTCTCCGGGCATAACATCGTCAGCCTTTGTGATGAGTTTGCTGCTGCGGTGAAGCCGGGTGATGCTGTAACCCCGTGCAAGTACGGCATCTGGCCCCAAAGCTTTAAGGGAACTGACAAGCAGACTCAAGGAATACTTGTTGCGATCCAGGTTGCGCCCCATGGCACGGACAAGATTTTGATGAAGATTATGGCAATTGGCCCTGGCATTTTGCACTTTATTAAAGGGTCCGGCAAAAAAAAGGTTTCTGCGTAGTGACTCAAGCTCAAAGGAATTTTTATCACTTGTTTTTTTCATTGAATACAGCAGCTTATCTTGTATTGCTTCAAGCCTTGAATCAAGGTTTGAGGCCCTTGTTTGGGGGCTGGATGCAAAAAGGCGATTCCTCAAGTGAAAAAAGTTTCTGGAATGTTGCAAAACAAGGCTGTTGAGAGAGCGGGAAAGGCGATCCTGGGCAAGAAAAAGGCTTTGGGCCAGGGTTTGCCATTGGCGCACCTGACGGAAAAGATGGTCGGAAAGATCAATCCGCCGGTTGGCAAGCTTTTCCAGTTTGGCTGTCATAGCCTTTGAGCAGCGGCTGGTAAGCTCATCAATGCGCAAAAGCAGAGAATCTTTTTCAGGGACCACCATTTGGGCCGCCGCAGTAGGGGTGGCAGCCCGCTTGTCTGCAACAAAATCGCATATCGAAAAATCCGTCTCGTGACCAACTGCGCTTACAACAGGAATGCTGGAGGCAAAAACTGCGCGGGCAAGCTCCTCTGAATTGAAGGCCGCCAAATCCTCTAAAGACCCTCCGCCACGGGCAATTATTATAACATCCGCCTTGGCCCGCTCGTTTGCCCTTTTTAGAGCCAGAACAATCTCCTTTGCAGCATTTGCTCCCTGGACGGCAACCGGAAAAATCTCCACAGCCACATTTTCAAATCTTTTTGAAAGAATGTGAAGAATATCGTGGATAACCGCGCCGCTTTTTGAAGTTATTACGCAAATGCAACGGGGCAGAAAAGGCAGGGGCTTTTTAAGGGAATCGTCAAAAAGGCCTTCAGCCAAAAGCTTGTTTTTAAGCTGCTCAAAGGCAAGGGCCAAGGCGCCTATGCCCGCAGGCTCCATGTGTTCCAGCAAAAACTGGTAAGCGCCCTGGGGCTGGTAAACAGCTATCCGGCCAAGCCCGATAACCTTCATGCCATCAGCAGGCAAGAACTTCATGCTGCGGTTCTGGCCCTTGAACATCACGGCGCGAATCTGTGAGTGCTCATCTTTAAGGGTGAAGTAAAAATGCCCGGAAGCAGGTTTTGCCAAATTGGATATTTCTCCGGTTATCCAGACAAAGGGCAGGGCGTCTTCAAGTAGGGTTTTTATAATGCCCGTGACCTCTGAAACAGTGTGAATTTTTCTGGATAAGGACGGGTTTTCCAAGGGAAGCGCCTTTTTAAATTCCTTTAAGCAGCCTTTGATATGCAAAGCAAAAAGCCGTCATAAAACAAATTAACGCGCTCACAAGCTTTGCCCAAGCGGTTCGTTCTGCAACAAGGTGTCCATTTATACTTAATAAACATAAGTAAACCCCCGGCTCTGCCGGGGGACTCCCAAAGTTTGACAA
>JASEHB010000480.1 GCA_030018745.1 Desulfatibacillaceae bacterium
CTGACAGCCTGTTGTCTGTAAGAGATAGTTGTTTGATTTAAAAGGGGCTTCAACCAATTCTGGCAAAAACAGTTTTTGAACTGTTTTTAGGTGCTGTTTGCTTTAGAGGTATTTGGCGGCCCAAAGGGCGGCCTGGAGGCGGTTTGGCACATCAATTTTTTTGAACACATTGTAGGTGTGGCTTTTAACCGTGTGCAGGCTTATGAAGAGGTCGTCTGCTATTTCCTGGTTGGAGGCCCCGGCTGCTATGCGCACCAGGATTTCCCGCTCCCGGCTGGTTAAACTGGCTGCTGCCTGCTCCGGCGCGCTGGTCTGGCCTTCCGGGTCCAGCAAGAATGTGGTCAGCGACTCACGGGAGTACCACAGCTCGCCTTCCATCATCTGGCGTACGCCTTTGGCTACAATGTCCAAAGGCATGGACTCGTAAAAAACGCCCCGAAAGCCTCTTGCCATTGCCTCGCGGGTAATCTTCCTTTCCTTTGGAACATTGAAAAGGGCAAGATAAGGTGCGCTGTTGGCTGGTCCGGCAATTTGAGGGTCTGTTGCCCAAAGGGGTATGCCCTGGCAGTTGAGGCAGTCCAGCATGACAAGCATGGGGGCTGGGGAGTTTTTATCCTGGGCTGATGGCTCTATGCTTGCAGTGCATATGCAGGAAAGATTTTCCGCATGAAAAAGAAAGTAGGCCAACAGCTCGTTCTGGAGCTTGTTGGGGCCTACTATCTGAACCTGGGCAGGCTGGAGTTTTGCGTCTGCGCCCTTGTCCCTTGGCTCATTTGCGGCTGTCATGACAAGGCCTGTGCAAAAAGGTTGGCTCCTGTAAAAGGGGCTTGCATAAACAGTTTTAGGAAATTGGGGCGCTGGAATAAAGGGTTACAAAAATCAATCGGGAAAAGGGGCCATGCGGTAGCGGCGGTCAAACCGTATGGCCATGCCGCCAAGCTCCTGGCGCACAACCACCCCGCTGACCTTCACATGAGCGCCCTTGCGCCCGTTTTTGGCAAATCCGGGGCCTGGAATGAGCATTCCCACTTCCACGCGGGTGTCCACGGGAAAGGGCTTTTCGCAGGGGAAGTAGCCCCCGCCGGAGCAGATATCCCGCGAGCTTAAAACCAGGGGCCGGTTGTTTTTGCCTGCCCCCAGGCGGGTTATCATCGCCGGGATGACCATGCAAAAGCGCTCCATTGACCTTCTTTCATCTCTGGCCATGAACCTGCCTCCCTTGTTGGCTCCAACCAAATCTCTTGAGGCATAGCAGCCTGTTATCCTGCCCTATGGGCGGGCAACAGCCTTCCAGGGTATTACCCTTAACAAGCCTTATTCAAACTTCTACACCCTTGACCTTTTTAAGTCAATACACCAAGGGCCAAACAGGGCATAAGTCTTATCTCATATACCCTGGGGCGCCCGGTCAAGGCCTGCTGTTTCAGGAAGATTGAGCATCACATTCGCGTTTTGCACGGCCTGGCCGGAGGCACCCTTGACCAGGTTGTCAATGGCCGAAACAAGGATGAGGCGGTTGGCCCGCTTGTCCACCCGCAGGGCAATGTCAACAAAGTTGGTACCCCTCACATTGCGGGTAAGTGGCAGGTAGTCGCCCGAAAAAATGCGTACAAAGGGGCTGCCCTTGTAGAAATTGCGCAGCAGGGCTTCGGCGTCTTCCCTGGCAAGGTCATCTTTAAGGCTTGCATAGGTGGTGGCAAGCATTCCCCTGCTCATGGGCAGAAGGTGCGGCACAAAGGTTACAACAACTGGCCTGCCTGCCTCGCGGCAGAGAATCTGCTCAATTTCCGGATTGTGGCGGTGGGTTGTGGCCTTGTAGGGCTTGAACCCTTCGTGAACCTCGCAGAAAAGCGAGCCTGTGGCTAAAGAGCGGCCTGCCCCGGAAGCGCCGCTTTTTGCATCAATGACAATGGAATTGGGCAAAATCAGCCCCTCCTTTACAAAGGGGATGAGCGGCAGGAGAGAGCAGGTGGGGTAGCAGCCGGGATTGCCCACCAGCCTGGCCTTTGCAACCTTTTCCCGATATATTTCCGTAAGGCCGTAAACAGCCTCTTCCAGAAGGTGGGGCGCGGTGTGGGGCTGGTAATGGGCCTGATACTCCTCTGGATTTTCAAAACGGAAATCCGCTGAAAGGTCTATGACCTTAAGGCCATTTTCCAGAAAATCCGGCACCAGGCTCATGGGCAGCTTGTGGGGCAGGGCGGTGAAAACAATGTCAGCTTTTTGGCACACAGCCTTTGCGTTCATTTCTTCGCAAACAAGGTCCACCACGCCTTCAAAGGCCGGGTACACTTTTGAATAGGCCATGCCTGCATGTTGGCGCGAGGTGATGCAGGTAAGCTCCACAAAGGGGTGATCAACAAGAATGCGGACCAGTTCGGCCCCGGTGTAGCCGGTTGCCCCCACTACAGCGGCCCTTATGGATTTTTGCCTGCCGGGATTGCTTTTCATGGCAACAGCCCTTTTTATGATTTTTTTGCCGGGGGCTTTGGCAAAATTGCCCCTGAAAATGGAAAAGGCCCCAGGGGGCCTTTTCCTTGTGCACACAAAATTGGAGAAAACGCCTGTTAGCGCTTGGAGAACTGGTACCTTGCACGGGCGGCGCGCTGTCCGTACTTTTTGCG
>JASEHB010000017.1:0-11879 GCA_030018745.1 Desulfatibacillaceae bacterium
CTTTGTTTTCCCCTTGCAGTTAAGAGCTTTTGAGTCAGGCCCTATAAAACCTTGACAGTTTTTCACGCTTTTTTTGTATTTATTCTGCTTTTATCTATTCTTGCCGGATACTTGCATATGCGGAAAAGAAAAATAATTCTTAAAACCGCCCAAAGAATCTTGCGCCAAAACAAACAATGGGCTATGCAGTAGGAAAAGTGCAAATCTTTATCGGTTTGCAAATTCTTCCAGCCAAGTTTTTGCGAAATGAACCTTTAGGAAAGGAGGCATTCTCATGAGCAACACGCCCCAGCATTGTCCCGGGTTTGAGAGCTTCAAAAATCTGAAGGCCTTTACCTGCAAGTGCCCGGAATGCACGGAGGAAATCGAAATTTTTTCCGATGAATTCGACAAGCCCCACTTCTGCAAGGCCTGCGGCAAGCAGATTGACTTTACCCAGTGCAAGGCCGATTTTTAAGTTCGCACGGCAGCTTTAATTGCAAGGATACTTTGCAAAGCGGCTTAAAGGGCCGATGCCGGGCATTTTTGAGCAGAACAAGCCCTTGAGCCGCTTGACTTTCCCTTATTGCGAATTACTTTTAATGAAGTAATGGCAGGGCCGGTGAATTATGATACAAAAGCGCCCATTGAGAATGACCCGTCAGAGGCGGATAATTCTTGACGAGCTTAAAAAGGTCAAGAGCCATCCCACTGCTGATCAGGTCTATGAAATGGTGAGGCGCCGTTTGCCAAAGATAAGTCTGGCAACGGTTTACCGCAATCTGGACATTCTGTCGGGTGCGGGTGTCATCCTGAAGATTGAATCAGGAGGAACCCAGCGGCGTTATGATGGAGACACCAGTGACCACAGCCATATCCGCTGCGTGCGCTGCAACAGGGTTGGGGATGTGTTTGTCAGCCCTATTAATGTGCCTGCTGTGGATGAGTCACAAGCTTGCGGCTTTACGGTTTTGGGGCACAGGGTCGAGTTTTACGGTGTATGCCCGGAGTGCGCCAGGGAAAAGAAAAGCTCCAGGGCATAACCCCTCTCTCCGGTATCTTTCTGGATGTTTCGGCTTTGGCCAGGCTTTGCCTGATTTGAAAAAAATTTCGGCAACATTGATTTTTGCGCCCCTGCCTCGTATAATACCTACAAAAACCCATAAATTAACAGGAGGATTCTCATGGCTTCATTGAAGGGGACCCGCACGGAAAAAAATCTTCTCACTGCCTTTGCAGGAGAATCCCAGGCAAGAAACCGCTACACCTACTTTGCCGGTGCGGCTCGCAAGGAAGGTTTTGTGCAGATTGCCGACATTTTTGAGGAAACCGCCAACCAGGAAAAGGAGCACGCCAAGCGCTTCTTCAAATTTCTTGAAGGCGGCGAGGTTGAAATCAGCGCGGCCTTTCCTGCAGGAATTATCGGCACAACCCTGGAAAATCTTCTGGCAGCCGCAGACGGGGAGCATTACGAGCACAGCTCCATGTATCCTGGCTTTGCCAAGGTTGCCCGCGAAGAAGGCTTTGAAGAAATCGCCGTTGTGCTGGAAAAAATATCCGTTGCAGAAAAGCAGCACGAAAAGCGCTACCGTGATCTGGCGGCAAACATCAAGGCAGGCAGGGTTTTTACGCGGGAAAAATCCGTGACATGGCGCTGCCGCAACTGCGGCTATCTGCACGAGGGTGAGCAGGCCCCGGAGCAGTGCCCGGCCTGCGCTCATCCCAAGGCATATTTCGAGCTTCTTGGGGAAAACTGGTAGTCCTGCAAAAGGAAAATCGCCTTTCTTTTGCTCTGCCAATAATCCAAATGCGTTTTTAGTGCGCATCAACCCAGGCATTTTAAGGAGGCACACATGGCCAAAAAACTGGAAGTTTACAAGTGCGAGGTATGCGGCAACATCGTGGAAGTGCTTTTCGGCGGACAGGGCGAGCTTGTATGCTGCGGCCAGCCCATGAAGCTCATGACCGAAAACACGGTTGATGCGGCCAAGGAAAAGCATGTGCCGGTTATCGAAAAAACCGCTGACGGCTACAAGGTGAAGGTGGGCGCGGTTGCTCATCCCATGGAGGAGAAGCACTACATCCAGTGGATTGAACTCATTGCTGATGGCAAGGTGCTGCGCCGCTTCCTTGAGCCTGGCCAGCCTCCCGAAGCAGTTTTCTGCACCAAGGCCCAGAATGTCTCGGCCAGGGAATACTGCAACCTGCACGGCCTGTGGAAAGCCTAAATCAGGTTTTGCCTGCGGACTAAAAATTTTTTTTCTGGACAAAATCTTCCCCTGCCACGGAAGGTCTCTGTAAAGCTTCAGGCCTTTCGCAGCAGGGGTTTTGCCCACAGGCCAAAAACTGTCAGTTTGGGTTTTTGGTCCACCAAAGCGGAAGGATCCCCATGCTAAAGCCTGAAACCGAAAAAGCCTTCTGCGCCCAGCTTGGGGCGGAGCTTTATTCATCTTATCTGTACCTTTCAATGTCAGCATGGTTTGCGGCCCAGGATTTGCCAGGCTTTGCCAACTGGCTCAAGGTGCAGGCCAAGGAAGAGCTTGCCCATGCCATGCTGTTTTTCGGCCACATCCAGCAGCGGGGCGGAAAGGTCACTCTTGGCCCCATTGAAGGCCCGCCTGTAACCTGGTACTCGCCCAAGGCCGCTTTCGAGCAGGTTCTCGCCCACGAGCAAAAGGTCACCGGCCTCATAAACAAACTCATGGACATGGCTATGCAGGAAAAGGATCATGCCAGCCGGGGCTTTTTGCAGTGGTTTGTGGACGAGCAGGTGGAGGAGGAGGATTCGGTGCGGGCGGTTTTGGCAAAATTCAAATTTGCAGATGCAGCCCCCGGCGGCATTTACATTCTGGATCAGGAAATGGGACAGAGGGTGTTCTCGCCCCCAAAGCAAAATCAGTAGAATTCTTTTTTTGCATACCCCAAATTAAGGAGGCCAAAATGTCGGAATTCAAATGCACCAACTGCGGCTACACCTTTTCAGCCCAGGCCCCGCCAAAGGAGTGCCCTTCCTGCAAGGCAAAGTGCGAGTTTGTGGATATAACCTGCTACATTCCCGACTGCCAGGACAAGGGCAAGGACGACAGGCTCGGATAATCCCCAATGGGTGAGCGCCCCAACAAAAATGGCGGCAAAAACCGGCTTGCATCGGAAAAAAGCCCCTATCTGCTTCAACATGCAGATAACCCTGTGGACTGGTATCCCTGGGGGGAGGAGGCCTTTGCTGCTGCAAAGCAGCTTGACAGGCCCATCTTCCTTTCCATTGGCTATGCCACCTGCCACTGGTGCCATGTCATGGCTCACGAGAGCTTTGAAAACTCTGAAGTTGCAGGGATATTAAACGAAAACTTCATTTGCGTTAAGGTGGACCGTGAAGAGCGGCCCGATGTGGATCAGGTTTACATGGCAGCCTGCCAGGCATTGAACCGCTCCGGAGGCTGGCCACTTTCCGCTTTTCTGGATTTTACCGGCAGGCCCTTTTTTGTTGGCACCTACTTTCCGCCAAAACCCCGCCGGGGTATGCCGGGCTTTGCAGACCTCTGCTTGCAGATAGCCGCCTTGTGGAAAAACGACCGCAACAAGCTTCTTTCTGCTGGCAGCAGCATTGTCCAGGCAATTTCCCCCCAGGCGGGCAATGCCCATGAGCTGGATATGGCAGTCGCCAGCAAAGCCAGGCAGCAGCTTGGCCGGGCTTTTGATGCAGCACACGGCGGCTTTGGAACAGCCCCAAAGTTTCCCACCCCCCACAACCTTCTCTTTCTTGTGGCCTTTGACCAGCTTGTTGAGGCAGGCAGGGACTCCCAGGCCCTGGAGATGGTGGAAAAAACCCTTTGGGCCATGTACCGGGGCGGCATTTGGGATCACCTGGGCTTTGGCATTGCCCGCTACAGTGTGGACGAAAAATGGCTTGTACCCCATTTCGAGAAAATGCTCTACGACCAGGCCCTTGTGGCCCTGGCTGCCATTGACGCCTGGGCGGTTATCAAAAAGCCCTTTTTAAGGGAAATGGCCTGCAAGATTTTTACCTTTGTGCTTGGGCAGATGACAAGCCGGGATGGTGGGTTTTACTGCGCTTTTGATGCAGACTCCCAGGGTGTGGAGGGCCTTTACTATGTATGGACCCCTGCCCAGGTGGAAGAAGTTTTGGACAGCCAGAGCGCCAGGCTTTTCTGCAGGTATTTCAGGGTGAGCCAGGAGGGCAACTTTGAAAATGGCTGGAGCATCTTGAATGCCCCAATGAAAATCGAAGATTTTGCCCGGCTTGAGGGGCTGGAAGTCAGCGCCGCCCAAAGCCTTCTGGAGAAAGCCCGCATAAAGCTGCTTGAAGCCCGCTTCCGCCGCGAGCCGCCCCTGTTGGATGACAAGGTTCTCACCTCATGGAACGGGCTTATGATTGCAGCCCTTGCAAGGGCCGCCCTTGTTTTTGATGAGCCGGATTATCTTGCCGCTGCAAAAAGGGCTGTTGATTTTGTCTTTGACAACCTTACAGATGAAAACGGCCTTCTGCTGCGCCGTTTCCGGGAAAATCAGGCCCGGCATACGGGCTTTCTGGATGATTACGCCTTTTTTGTGTGGGGCCTTATTGAGCTTTATCAGGCAGGGGGAGACCCGGCTTATCTGGAAAAGGCCCTGGCTCTCCACAAAAAATCGTTTGAGCTTTTCGGCAGCGAGTCCGGTGGGCTTTACTACACGCCATCCCACGGCGAAACCCTTGTGGCGCGCATACAGGATGCCTATGACGGCGCCCTGCCTTCGGGCAATTCCGTGGCTGCGGCCAATGGCATTCGTCTTGCCCGCCTTGTGGGGGACAGCAGCCTTGAGGAGCAGGCAAGAGGCATTCTAAACGCCTTTGGCGCAGCCGCAGCAGCCCAGCCCACGGCCTTTACCCATCTTTTGCACGCCCTGGTTGCCGCCCAGGGCAATCTGCGGGAAGTGGTGCTTTGCGGTGACTTCCGGCAGGAAGGCTACAAGGCTCTGGCAGGGGCTTTTTCCGGCAGGTACCTCGGCGGACTTTCCCTGCTCCAATGCCAGCCCGGAGAAGCAGGCCGCGCCCTGGCGCAAATCGCCCCATTTGTAGGGCCAATGCTTGAAGCGGCGGATAGCCCAAAGGCCTTTGTCTGCCAAGATAATGCCTGCCAAGCTCCGGTGGATGATGCAAGCGCCCTGGCGCAACTTCTGGATGACAGACAAGGCCGTGCTTGATTTTAAGGCCCATCGGACATAAAAAGGAAAATATGGAACTTTTTGCCATTGCCAAAAAAGCTGCCTCAAGCTGCAAAGCGCCAAGGGAGCTTTTTTTGTCTGCTCTTTTTTTGGCCTGCGGGCTTGCCTTTCTTGCAGGTGCGGCAGGCGGCGGCCAAGCCGGGCAGGAGGATTCTTCCCACATGATTCTCTCTGGTGGCAGCCAGGGGGTCGTGCCTTTTCCCCACGGCCTGCACCAGAAGGTTGTGGAAGACTGCCAGACCTGCCACGCCCTGTTTGAGCAGCAAAAGGGGGCCATTGAAAAGGCCCAAAAGGCAGGAGAGCTGGGCAACCGGGAGCTTATGCGCCAATGCACCACCTGCCACAGGCAGGCCAGGCAGGCCAAGCAGCCCCACGGGCCTGTGAGCTGCAACAACTGCCACAATGCTTGAAATGGCTTTTTGCCGCAAGCAGCCCAAAAGCCAATTTTTGTTTTTTTTAAACCAGTGCAGCATCCGTTTTGTGAGGCCCAAAAGGGCAAGAGCCTATAACCTGTTGACAGAAAAGGAGATTTAAGAATGGACAAATATGTTTGCCAGGTATGCGGTTATGTTTACGACCCCAAACAGGGCGACCCCGAAAACGGCGTTGAGCCTGGAACACCCTTTGAGAAGGTTCCTGAAGACTGGACCTGCCCGGTGTGCGGAGCAAGCAAGGAAGACTTTGAGAAGGAATAAGCCTTATGCGCGGCCAGCAGGGGGTGCGGCGCATAAATTGCCGCGCCCCCTTTTGCGCTGCAATGCAGGGCAGGCACAATTAAATTCAACGCCAGGAGTTGCAGGATGAAACCCATTGAAATTGCGCCCAATATTTACTGGGTCGGAGCTGTTGACTGGAACATAAGGGACTTCCACGGCTATTCCACAAAGGCAGGCACCACCTACAACGCCTTTCTCATTGTGGACAAGACCGTTGCCCTCATAGATACGGTGAAGGCCCCCTTTGCCGATGAAATGCTTGAGCGGATAAGCCATGTGATTGATCCCAAAAAAATTGATATTCTTATCTCCAACCACACGGAGATGGATCATTCGGGCAGCATTCCCAAAATCATGCATTTTATAGGCGAAAACAAGCCCCTGTACTGCTCCAAAATGGGCAAGAAAAATCTGTCCATGCACTTTGGGGATCGCTTCAATTTCAAAGCTGTGGAAGATGGGGAAAGCCTTTCTCTGGGAAGCCGCTCCCTCACCTTTCTGGAAACCAAGATGCTCCACTGGCCCGACAGCATGTTCTCCTACTGCCCTGAAGACAAAATTCTGTTTTCAAGCGATGCCTTTGGCCAGCATTACGCAGGCCCCCAGCGCTTTGACGATGAAATTGGCGAAGCCATAATGCCCCACGCCAAAACCTATTTTGCCAACATTCTGCTCCTTTATACGCCGCTCATTGAAAAGCTCATCGCCAGGGTCACGGAAATGAAACTGGAATTTTCCATGATTCTGCCGGATCACGGAATCATGTGGCGGCAAAACCCGGGCAAAATTGTTGAGGCATACGCCAGATGGAGCCGTCAGGAGCCAAAGAAAAAGGCTGTTGTGGCCTATGACACCATGTGGAACAGCACCCGCATCATGGCCGAAGAAATAGCCGAGGGGCTTGGCCAGGCCGGGGTCCAGGCCATTCCCATGCATTTGCGCGCCAGCGACCGCAGCGAGGTCATAACCCAGGTGATGGACGCCGGGCTTGTGGTGGTTGGCTCCCCCACCCTCAATAACGGGCTTTTCCCCACAGTTAGCGATTTTCTCACCTACATGAAGGGCCTGAAGCCCAAAAACAAGATAGGCGCGGCCTTCGGCTCATATGGATGGAGCGGCGAGGCATCCAAAATTGTGAGCAGCCAGCTTGATGAAATGGGCTTTGCCCAGCCCGAAGCGCCCCTCAAGATTTTGTATGTGCCAGGGGACGATGCAAAAAAACAATGCTTTGAATGGGGCCAAAAACTGGGCAAAATCCTTGTGGACAGCATCAAATGAAGCAGGTTCCGGTGCTGGATATTGCTGAATGCACGGACTGCGAGGGCTGCCTTTCCCTTTGCCCGCAGGTCTTTGTCCGAAACGATGCAGGCTTTATTGAGGTTGTGGAGCTGGACTCCTACCCAAAAGAGGCGGTTGACGAGGCAATAAAGAACTGCCCCTGCGGGTGCATTTCCTGGGAGAACAGATAAGGCCCGTAAAGGCGCTCTGCTGACCAACAAAAAAGGAGACAAGCCATGTCCCCAGGTCGCGTTGCCCTGTTTGCCTTTTCCAATGAGGCTTCCTGCTTTATCCATGTTCTGCTCAATGCACTGGATTTTGCAGACAAGGGCTGGATAGCCCGGATAGTGGTTGAAGGCGGGGCAACAGCAGTGATTCCAGAGGTTGCCCGGCCGGATCATGCCCTCAACAGCCTGTTTGTCCAGGCCCTGGAAAGAGACCTTTTTGACGGCGCCTGCAAGGCATGCTCCACCCAGTTTGGTGTGGCAGATAAGGTGCAAAAGGCAGGACTGCGCCTTCTTCACGAAATGAAGGGACATCCCAGCATGGCCTGGTACAGGCAAATGGGCCATGAAATCATCACCTTTTAGGGCCGCGTAAAAAAGGGCTTCTTGGTTAAACAGGACGACAACGCAAAAATCCGGGGCCGCGCTCTTAAAAAACAGGTGCTCTCCCTTATTATGAATCTTGAGGGGGAGCACCTGGAAAAAGCCCTGGAAGATTTTGAACCCCGCAGGGTGGCAAGCCCCCTTATCGGCCTTCTTTGCTCCGGCAGGCCGCCAATACGCTGGAAGGCCGTTGCTGCTTTAGGATTTGTGACAGACCGGCTTGCCAGCCAAAAGCCGGAATCCGCCAGGGAAATAATGCGCCGCTTTTTGTGGCAGATGAATGAGGAATCCGGAGGAATAGGCTGGGGCGTGCCCGAAGCAATGGGCGAGGCAATGGCCAGAAACCCCATGCTGGCCAATGAGTTTGGCAGCATTCTGGTTTCCTATCTTGCCCCGGGCGGCAATTATCTGGAGCATGACCCCATAAGGGCCGCAGTTGTGTGGGGCATAGGAAGAATGGCCCAGACCCGGCCGGAAATTGCAGCCCCTGCCAAAGACGGCCTTCTTGCAAGCCTTACTTCAAACGACCGGATTGAGCGGGCCTACGCTGCCTGGGCGCTTGCCCAGCTTGGCGAAAAGCTTCCCGCAGACGCCATATCCCGCATTGTTCAGGATAAACAGCCCGTAACGATTATGGATGATGGGCGGATTCTTGAGCTTGCTCCTGCCAGCCTTGCGGAGGCGAAAGACAATATATGAAGCCCGCCCTTGCAGAGGATGAGCTGGAGCACTGGTACGCCCGCTACAACAACCGGAGCTTTGTGGGGGCGGATCCGGTGGGATTTGTCCACGCCTTTGACGACCCGGACGACTGCCAGGTGGCAGGCCTTATAGCCTCTTGCCTGGCCTATGGCCGCGTGGCGCAGATATCTTCAATTGTCAGCCGGGTTCTTGGGGTGATGGGGCCTTCCCCTGCCGCCTTTATCCGCAACACCCCCCAAAAGGATTTTCCGCCCCTTGTCTGCAACATGGGGCACCGCTTCTGCAAGGGCAATGACATTGCAAGCCTGCTTGCAGCCATAAAACGCCTGTCCCTTGAATACGGCAGCCTGGAAGAAGCCTTCTGCCTTGGCCTTTCCCCCGGCCATGAAACCGTGCTGCCCGCGCTGGCAGGCTTTGCCCAAAAACTCATTGCAGCAGGCTTTGACAGCCCCAACCACCTTGTGCCAGCCGTAGCGCGCGGCAGCGCCTGCAAGCGGCTTAACCTGTATCTGCGCTGGATGACAAGAAGCGACAACATTGATGTTGGCATCTGGAAAAGCGTTTCCCCGGCTAAACTCATCATCCCGCTGGATATTCACATGCACCGCCAATGCCTGGCCTTTGGGCTGACCAAACGCAAGGCCGCAGACATGAAAACCGCCCTGGAAGTGACCGCTGCATTTCGGCGATTTGCGCCAAAAGACCCTGTCCGCTACGACTTTGCCATAACACGGCGCTCAATGGAGCAGCAGAGCGGCAAACCCCATGCAGCTTCTTAAAATCAGCGGGTAAAAGGCTAAACCGGTTTCAAAATCTGTTTTCGGGTTAATGGTTTGCCTTCTTCCTGTCACTTGTCAAAAACCTTTGGGTTAAGGCAGTTGGGCGGTTTTTTGCCTGAAAGCATGGCCACAAGGTTTTTGGCTGCAAGTACGGCCATGTCCGTGCGCGCCCTTACAGTTGCCGAGCCGGTATGGGCTGCAAGAACAACGGTGTCCAGACGGGTCAGGCCAGGGGTGATATTTGGCTCAAACTCGTAAACATCCAGCCCTGCCCCGGCAATTGTTCCCCGCTCCAGCGCCCGCACAAGGGCAGCCTCATCCACCACAGGCCCCCTTGCCGTGTTTATGAGATAAGCTGTGGGCTTCATGGCGGCAAAGGCCTTTTCATCGAACAGATGGCGCGTTTTTTCGGTTAGGGGGGTGTGAATGCTCACAAAATCAGCCTGGGCCAGCAGGGTTTCAAAATCAACCCTTTTGGCCTGTAGCTTTTTTTCCAGCAGGGCATTTTGCGGCCCGCAATAAATGACCTGCATGGAAAAACCGGCAGACATGAGCGCCATTGCAGTGCCTATGCGGCCAGGCCCCAAAATGCCAAGGGTCTTGCCGCTGATGCCCTCCCCTAAAAACTCCAGGGGGTTCCAGCCCTTCCATTTTCCGCTGCGAACTGCCGCATCCGAGGCCACCACCTTGCGGCACGCTGCAAAAAGCAGCGCCCAGGCCATTTCCGCGGTTGCCTCCGTTAGCACGCCGGGGGTGTTGGAAACAGGTATCCCTCTTCTGGTGGCCTCATTCACATCAATGTTGTCAAAGCCCACGGCATAGTTGGCATACCCTTTCAGTTTGGGGGCATGGTCAAAAAATTCCCTGTCAATGGAGTCGGTCAGAAGCCCGACAACGCCGTGGCAGTCCTTGACTTTTTCGTAAAGCTCCTGCCTTGTGAGGGGCCTGTCCAAGGAATTGACCTCAACAGCAGCACACTCTTTGAGCATGTCAATTCCCTGGCCCGGAATGGCGCGGGTCACGAAAACACGAAAAGGAGGCATGATAATATCCCTGTTTTTATTGATAATATTGTCACCACCAGGCAAATCCCAAGATATTTGCTTTCAAAAATGCGTCAAACAGGTTTAAAAAAAGGCGTAAGGCTCCAATCATGCAGGACTTTTCCCTTGCAGAGCCATTGACACAGGGCTGTATTTTGGATATTTAATAATAATCTGATAGCATGGCAACCTTTCTTTGCATGGCTTTTCCTCCATATTGAATTCAGGCTGGCGGGCCGCAAAGCGCCTGGGCGCGCCTGGCAGGGAGAATCATGGACAAGCTGGAACCTGTTTTTAGCCCCCGTGAGCTGGAAAAGACCGTGGAGCGGATTGCCGGGGAGATTTCGCGGGATTTTTGCGGCCAGGATGTGGTGCTGGTGGGAGTTCTCAACGGGGCATTCATTTTTCTGGCGGACCTGGTCAGGCGGCTCACTGTGAACAGTTTCATAGACTTCGTTCGCGTGGCAAGCTATGGTAAGGGCATGGAAAGCTCCGGCGAGCTTAAGCTTACAAAGGATGTGGAAACAGACCTTGAAGGAAAAAATGTCATAATTGTTGAGGATATACTGGATACGGGCCTCACAATTGAGTTTTTGCTGAAGCATTTTGCAGCAAAAAAACCTCGTTCCATTTCCGTGTGCGCCATGATTGACAAAACAAAGCGCAGAAAAACGGCCGTATGCGCCCAATACGCGGGCCATACTGTGGAGGATGGATTTCTTGTGGGCTACGGCCTGGACTGGGCCGAAAAATATCGCTGCCTTCCCGGAATTTACTGTGTAAAACCCTAAAAAGCGGGGAAACTCATGATAGTCAACTGCCCGAAATGCGCCACCAAATTGAGCCTGGATGACAGCCTGGTCAAGGGCAAGAAGGTCAAGGTCCGCTGCGCGGTATGTCAGGATATTTTTTCCGCCGGGCCTCTGCCCGATGCCTCCCTGGGCCTTGGCGCAGACCTGGATCTGGATCTCAACCTGGATCTTTCCGAGCTTGGAGATCTGGAAGCAGGGCTGGAGGACGCCCTTTCCGAAGCCCCTGAAGAAAGGCTTTCCCCCCTGGCTGACAGCGGAGATCTGGACCTCAACCTGCCAAATCTTGATGATTTGGAGGATGGTCTGGCATCGGCCATGTCCTCTCCCGGCGGAGAATCCCAGCCCGCAGCCCCGCAGGCCGCCCGTCCCCCGGAGCCGCCCCTTATTGATGATGAGGACACACTTGGCGAGCTTGGCGATCTTTCCGATGACGACCTTGCCCTGTCAGCAGACGAAGAGCCTTCTGCAAAACCTGCTGATGACATGGGCGAGCTGCCTGATCTGGCCGCTGAAATTGAAGATGGCCTGGGCGGAGATTCCCCTTCCCAGGACCTGTTGGCCGACAAGGACGAGGACACTTTAGGCGACCTTGGCGACCTGGCTGATGAAGACCTGGCCCTGGCCGCTGATGAAGGCCCTGCTGCAAAACCTGTTGATGACATGGGCGAGCTGCCTGATCTGGCTGCTGAAATTGAAGATGGCCTGGGCGGAGATTCCCCTTCCCAGGACCTGTTGGCCG
>JASEHB010000017.1:11979-13651 GCA_030018745.1 Desulfatibacillaceae bacterium
ATGAAGGCCCTGCTGCAAAACCTGTTGATGACATGGGCGAGCTGCCTGATCTGGCCGCTGAAATTGAAGATGATATGGGCGGCAAGGAAAAGGATGAAGACACCCTTGACCTTGATCTGGACCTGGATTTGCCCGGCATTGAGGATGTGGCTGCTTCACCTGCCGCCGCCGCTTCTGATGACGAGGACCCGGAAGCCGTGGCCAGGGCTTTGGCCTCTGTGGCCGGCCCTGATGCAGGCCAGGAGGTGGACCTCTCCGAGCCTGCAACCAAGGAAGACCTTACCCTGGAGCTGGGGGACCTGGAAGCCCCGGCGCAAGAGGAACCGCTTGCTGCCGGAGATGGCGAGCTGGACCTTGACCTGGACATGGACTTTGGGGCTGGCGAGGAGGCATCTGGAGACCAGGATTTGGATCTGGATTTGGGAGATATGGAAGATGGACAACAGCCCGAACCCCTTGCCGCAGGCGGCCAGGATTTAGACCTTGGGGACCTGGATCTTGGCGATGATGCCGGACTTGACCTGGGCAAAACCCAAAAGGCTTCCTCCGCTGCTGATGGCCTTGGGGATTTTGATACTGATTTTGAGCTGGAAGCCCCGGCCATGGAGCCGGCAGCCCAAGATGGGCAGGACCTTGCCATAGACCTGGACAGCTTTGAGCTTACTTCAGATGATGCAGACACCCTGGCTGGCGGGCAGGATTTTGAGCAGATTCCCGGCCACGACCAGCCGGTCATGGATGTTGATTTTGACCTGGAAGAAACCATGGAGATGGACCCGGGTGCAGCAGCCAGAAAACAGGCCGCAGCCCAGGAGCCAACAGAAGTATCCGCCCCACCGGCCAGGGATTTGCAGGAAACAGTTGCCTTGGACCGCCCATTTGTGGATGAGCAGGAGCAGGCTGTACCCATGCAGGAAGAAGATTTCGGGGCGGATCAGCAAACCCAGGAAAGCTTTGCCCCTGAAGAAGATACCTTTATGCCGCCCCCGGTTGCGCCCTCAAGAAACTGGGCGGCAAT
Source organism: Desulfatibacillaceae bacterium (assembly GCA_030018745.1). GTDB lineage: Bacteria > Desulfobacterota > Desulfobacteria > Desulfobacterales > Desulfatibacillaceae > JAGVAW01. Next base: position 12,998 of record JASEHB010000017.1, read on the forward strand.
CGGCGCGGTTATCGTGCTTGTTCTGGCTGTTGTGGGCATCGGCGGGTACTTTGCCTCCAAGTTTTTGGGTGAAAAAGAGCCGGTTGCGGTCATGGCCCCGGTTGATGACATGGGCATAAGAAACCTTACAATCACCAAAGTTGCCGGGCACCTGGAAGAAAATGAAAATGCCGGGCAGATTGTTGTGCTTCGGGGAACCATTAAAAACGAATACCCCCAGGCCCGCAGCAATATACAGATTTATGCCGAGCTTTTTGACGGACAAAACAATGTGGTGGCCGAGGAATGGGCCGCAGCAGGGATTTACATCGCCAATCAGGAGTTCAGAAGCCAGCCCATGCAGGAGCTTGTGGATCGCTTCACCGGAAAACTCGATTCCGCGCCGGTAAGCGTCAAGCCCGGTGAGGAGGCGCATTTCACCGTCATCTTTTTTAATCCGCCCCAGAATGTGAGCGAGTATTCCGTGCAGCCCATAGGCTCCAGCCCTGCGGGTATATGAAAAAAAGCGGATGCTTGCAAAAATCGTTTTGAAGGCAGTTGACGGACGCCTGCTTTTCATGTTAGGGCCTTGTGGCTTTTTGTGGCGATGTAGCTCAGTCGGTTAGAGCATGCGGCTCATATCCGCAGTGTCCGGGGTTCAAGTCCCTGCACCGC
>JASEHB010000481.1 GCA_030018745.1 Desulfatibacillaceae bacterium
GCCAGCGCAGGCAAAAGGAAAAAAACGATCCCCAGATGAGTCTCTTTGAGATGGCTGCCCCTGCTGTTTTAAGCTATGAGCCACCCATGCCGGAAATGGAGGAATGGGACGACACATTGAAATTGAGCCTGGAAAAGGAGGTTCTTGGCCTTTACATTACAGGCCATCCCCTTGACAGGCATCGGGAGGCCCTGGAAAAATTCACCAATGCCGACACCTTTTCCATAAAGGATATTTCTGATGGAGCGCCGGCCCGCATAGGCGGAATTGTAAGAACCATAAAGCACCACCGCACCAAAAAAGGTGAGGCGATGGCATTTATCACCCTGGAGGATTTCAAAGGTTCGGTTGAAATGGTTGTGTTTCCCGATCTATTTGCTTTGGCGTCCCATTTGTTGGAGTCCCAGGCGCCGGTAATTGTTCAGGGAACCTTGAAAAAAGAGGAAGGCTCAATAAAGCTTCTTGGCTTTTTGGACCAGGGAGCAAAAATTGTTAGTGTGGAGGATGCAGAATCAACCTGGACCGCAAGCATTCACATCAACCTGGACATCACGGCTCTGGAGCCCAACACACTTGAAAACCTCAAGGATTTGCTTGCACAGCATCCAGGCCCGTGTCCAAGCTTTCTGCACTTGGTTGATCCGGATAAGAGCGAGGTGATAATAAGCCTGCCCGACAGTCTTAAGGTCCACTTCGGGCGGAATCTTTCCCGGAGCATAACAAACCTTTTGGGGCATGGGGCCTTTTCAACAAACTGTGAGCCTGTAAAACACAAGGAGCCTGAACACAACGGAAAAAAATTTAAAAAATTCCGTAACTCCCTTACGGGCAAAACAAGAAAAAGCCGGGCTTAAAGCGGTTTTCAGGTTTCAGAAGGGCCTTTATCAGGCTTGTCTTTGTTGGTTTCAACCGGTTTTTTTGCAACAGGTGTTGCCGGGTCTTTTGCCCAGGAGCTTTTTTCCCCGGCCTGATCAAGGGCAGAAAACTTGTCCCATTTTATTTTGTCGTCAAAGCCTGAAAAGTCTCCTTTAGTAAGTTGGTTGTCGGCTTGGGGCTGGGTGTCTGCACGGGTTGGAGCAAGAATTTGAACCAGGCCAACTATTGAAAACAGGCCCCAAACAATAAGCCAGAGTGGCCAGGGGAAAAACAAAAAGCAAAAAGCACCGCCAGCAATAACTGCAAGGGCAATGGCCAGTATTGCAGAAAGGGAAGGGGAGCTTTTTTTCATGGCTGTTCGCTTTTCAAGAAAAAAACAAACCCTCTTGCTGGCGGTTGTTCTTGCCCTTGCGGCCCTTGCCGCTGCAAGCCAGGCAGATGTTGGGCCAACGCAGGTTTTAAATGTCCGTTATGTGCCGGATGGCGATACCATAATGCTGCAAGATGGAACCCTGGTTCGCTATATTGGGATTGATGCTCCGGAAACGGCAAAGAAGCTCTTGCCTGCCCAGCCATTTTCACAGAAAGCCAGGTCTGCCAACCAAAAACTTGTTAAAAAGGGCGTGCGCCTTGAATACGGCCCTGAACTTATGGATCGTTACGGACGGGCCCTTGCCTATGTTTACACGGAAGACGGCATTTTTGTAAACGCGCAAATGCTGCGCCTTGGCCTTGCCTGGTGCCTTTTTGTGGCCCCCAATACAAATCGTTTTGAACAACTGCTGGCTGTCCAGCGCCTTGCAATGGATGAGGAACAGGGTATTTGGGCTGGCATGGGCAAAACCAATGGGCCTGTTGTGGGTAATCCGCGCTCCATGCGTTTTCATCTTCAACAGCATTATGCCCCAACCAAAAATGCAAAGCTGTTCAACAGCGTTTGGGATGCCTTTTATGAGGGATATTCCCCCTGCTCCACCTGCCTGCCCAGTTGGCAGAAAACAAAATGGCCGGAAAAATAAAGGGGAAGACCCTTTCGAGAGGATCCTCCCCTTTTTTGGTGTGCATATTAAACCAGCGGAAGTTTTTACTCCTCCTCTGCCTTGGCAGCCTCAATCACCTTGGATGCAAGATGTGCAGGAACCTCGTCATAGTGCGAGAATTCCATTGTGTAAACGCCCCTGCCGCCGGTCATGGAGTTGAGATCCGGAGCATAGGTGAGTATTTCAGCCAAAGGCACATGGGCTTCAACAACCTGGTTCTTGCCCTTGGTGTCCATGCCAAGCACCCTTCCCCGGCGGCTGTTCAAATCGCCCATGATGTCGCCCGTAGCATCTTCCGGCACCGTGATTGCTATTTTCATTACAGGTTCAAGCAGGGTGGGCTGGGCTTCTTCCATTGCTTTTTTGTAGGCAAGCGAGCCTGCTATTTTGAAGGCCATTTCAGAAGAGTCAACCGTGTGATAGGAGCCAAAATCCAGGGTGGCCCTGAAGTCCACAGTGGGAAAGCCTGCAAGTGCGCCCCTTGCGGAAGCTTCCAGAATACCCTTTTCAACTGCCGGGATGTAAGTCTTGGGTACAACGCCGCCCACAATGGCATCCACAAACTCAAAGCCGGACCCGCGCTCCAACGGCTCGAAAACCACCCAGCAGTCGCCGAACTGTCCGTGGCCGCCGGTCTGCTTCTTGTGGCGACCCTGCACGCGCACCTTTTTCTTTATGGTTTCCCTGTATGGAACCTTGGGGG
>JASEHB010000482.1 GCA_030018745.1 Desulfatibacillaceae bacterium
AATTAACTTATTGTTATTGTAGATTATTGTTTAGATGGGGTGTCAAAGTTCGGGGCTCAATAAAGTTGATTGAGCTTGATATTATTCCTAAATGCTTGTAAAGCCTCAAGCGGATAAATGCTGGTACCAGATATTTATTTAAGCTATATTTTTCATTTTTATTGATATATAATTCTGTGAATTTCTTAACTAAATTAATATATTCTGACTCTCCAATTGAAAATATTGTTGATAGCTCTGCCATCCCTCCAGCAAAAAAGACAATAAGTGATATATTATTGATTAAAAAAAATTGATATCCACCATCTGAAAGCCTCAATAAAATATAAAGACCTGTATAATTAGCCCAAAGTCTAAATCCATAAAATACATCAATAATTGATACGATATTCTTGTTGTTAATAAAATTGAATGCTGATTTAACATCATGCTCTAGCTCATATATATCCTTACTATCATCTCTAGGGTACCGTGAATATATAAATTTGCAATGAGGTGGGTGTTCAGGTAGATTGTTCTTATTCATAGTTGAATATAGCGAGAATGGGTAAAAACTCAACCTATTTCTAATTTTGCCAAGCGTATGGTTATTAATTTCATTTGATAGTTGTTTATGCCCTTTTATTTGAATTTTAGGGTTGACGGAAACGGCTATACAGCTATAAAATTCATAAAAAGAATAATATCCTTGAATCACATTCCAGACAATCGTACCATCTAATTTTCGCCTATTTATGTATTTATTAGTTCCTATATCTAAAAAGCTATTATTTAATGGCTCAATCCTGGATAGCTCATTATGCCAGCCCTTTGCTAAATGAAACTCTAATTTAGTTAAGTCAGGTTCATGGCAAAGACATTTAGAAGCTTTTTCAAAATTAACATTATTTTTAAGAAGAAATCTCTGAAACAACTCATCTATTCGGTATAATTTCTTTTTAATACAATCCTTTTCAGAATAATGTAATTTTATAAGCCAACAAAATTTATCAATTAAATTATGAAAAAAAAGATAATCAACAAAAGATGGATCAGACTTAATAAGACTATTATCTGAAAGTGAATCTTCAGCAATGAAATCAGATTTGTCCTTATAGTCCATTATATTAAACTATCTTTATATGTTAAAAGAATGTTGCCGTGATGATTACTGGTTTTTACTATAATCAAATCGAATCCGCTACCCGTACGGAAAGCGAATCTAAACAAGTACAGTATAATGGGAGCCTTGGAGAAAAGCAACAGCGGCCTTGCACCTTGATCCTACTCAAAGCACAAGGCCGCTGCCAATTTGGGTTTCGCTGCACCTATTTTGAATCATCCAGATTTACATATTCAAGAATTCTTTTCTTCACCCTCTCCAGATAATCTTTCTGTGTCAGCCGCAGCGTTACCGCATTGTTGGGGCAGTAGCGCACGCAGCGGCCGCATACCCGGCAGGCGTCCGAATGCACGGCGCGGCCGTTTTCAATGGTTATGGCCTTGAATATGCAGGTTTCAATGCAGGTTCCGCAGCCCTTGCAGGCGTCTGTAACCTCCACCACGGCCCCTTCAAGGGGAACCATCATCTGGTCCATCTGCTCGCCTGCATGGCGGTAATAGCCCATCATGCAGCAGCAGTGGCAGCAGAAGCACACGGACAGAAGCTGGTGGCGCTCCGGCGTGAGAAAAAGAAAGTTATCCACCCGCACCTTGCCTGCCATTGGCACAAGGCCGTTTTCAATAGCCTTTTCCACATGGGCGTGGGCCTGCTCTTTGGTAACCCGGAGGCCAATTTTTTCGGGGATGTCGTTGGCCGAAGGCCCCATGAAAAGGCAGCCTATGTCAATTGCGTGGTTCTCGCACTGCTGGGTGTTGCGGCAAAGGCAGCATTCCATGATCACATGGGTGCTGGCCATATCAATCAAATCGTGGAGAATCTGGGGAGGCATGACCTCGTTTTCCGGCTGGCCCAGGGTTTGATCCACAGAAATTTTTATGGGCAGGTAGCTGCTCGAATTTCTTTCGGAGCGCACCCAGGGGTGCAGCCTTTTCAAAACCGGAATTCTGCCGATATAATAATTTAGCTCGACAAACTTCATGCCCGGCAGCATCAGCGGGCGTATTTTTACAAAACGGGATATTAGGGCGTGCTTTGCTTTTGTCCATGCGCTCATGAGTTGCTCCTTACAAAATTGCTGCATTCATGCCTTTTTGCCCTTTGCTTTTTCTTTGCGGGCGGCAAGGTAATCAAGAAAAGTTGCCTCGGATGTCCATTTGGGCTGCCAGCCTGTGGCCTTTTTAAACTTCTCCGAGCTTATGTGGATTGTATATTCGGAAAGGGAGAGCCAGCCCTGGCTCACCTTTTCCAGATGCAGGGCAAAGGCGGCGTTGGCGATGGTCTTTAAAATCCGCGCAGGCAGGCGAACAAGGGTGACCCCGGCCTTGGCAAAAACCCAGCGGGTGGCAAGGGCATCTGCTGCCGCCACATTGTAAACGCCGGGGATGTCCTTTTTATATGCAAGGTAAAGGGCTGTTCCCAGGTCTTCTTCGTGGATGAGCTGAATGTAAGGGTCCCTGCCGCTGATAAAGATGGAGGCCTTTCGGCTCCAGAAGTCTGAAAACATGTTGTTTAT
>JASEHB010000483.1 GCA_030018745.1 Desulfatibacillaceae bacterium
TCTCCGTAGGTCTTGTAGAATTCGGGCAGCTTGTTGGTCTTGCAGTTCCAACAGGTGGCCGGCAGCTTGGCCTGCTCGGAGTAGTTGTCAATGCGGTCAATGTGAAGGATGTCCGTCACCGACCAGACATGGCCCCTTGCCCGTTTGTATTCGTAGCTGAAGGGATAGCCCATCCAGAGGTTTTTGAGGTAAGGCTGGCCGTGCTTGTAACCCTTGGGCAGGGGATTTATTGTGTCGTGCTTATCGTGGGGCACGGACCCGGCATACTCGGTCATCCGGGTATCATCCCTGTTTTCGAGATAGCTCTGATAATGCAGGGGAAATTGCTCCCCAAAGGCTTTGGAGCTTGTCTCTTCTGCCCCAAGCCCTGTCTTGTAGCTTGGGGTTGACGGTTCAGGGATTTCGGTGCATCCGGCCCCAAAAAAAAGGCTGCAAAAAGCAAGAAGAACAAGCAGGGTGCGCCCTGCGGCAAACTTTGGCTTACTCATCTGCAACTCTCCTTAATGAAATTGGATTGCTCCTCATATGGGGGACCTGGCGATGGCAGTCCGTACAATAGGTTTTGGATTGGGTGTTGATGTTCAATATCGTCATGGTGTGGCATCCCATGCAGTTTGCATTCACCACATCCTTTGTGGCCTGCTTGGCGCCCACAACATCAGGAACGGTTCCGAATGTGTTCACAAAAAGGTCGCTCATTCCGGCCTTTGTCTTGAAAATCATTTTGGATTCCAGAGAATCCTGGGGAGCGTGGCACTCGTTGCAGGCAACATTGGCGTGAATTGAGGTCTGGTGACTCCTTACCGCCTCATACATCACATGGCAGGAGCCGCAAAAAGGGGCTGTGTCCGAAGCCCGCATGGAGTAACCTGCCCCGGCATAGCCTATGAAAAGAATGGCCAGGGCCAGGGAAACCAAAAACCATTTCTTGCCGGATTGCATGAGCCTGCTGCCTCCTTTGCCTTGGATAGTCTTCGGATTCTTAACCTTAAGAATGTGTTAAGTGAATCCACCCGTCAAAGTCAATTATCCTAATTAAGTTTACCTGAAATTTTTTGCAACATATCAAATACCACTTTTTTAGTCAACTTTAATGGGCCTATAACAGCCAAAAAAAGGGGGCGCGAAAAGATTCTCTTGACCTGGCCTGCAAAAAGGATAATATGCGCTGCTATTTTAGTTGGTTAAAAGCCCTGTCAACAATATTTGGCGGTGCATATGGCAACAAATCCCTGCCTGGAATGCGGCGCTTGCTGCGCCTTTTACCGGGCATCCTTTTACTGGGCCGAGGCAGATGACGCCACGCCCAACGGGGTGCCTACAGAGCTTACCGCAAAGCTCAACGACTTTTTTCTTGCAATGAAAGGCACTTCAGGCACAAAGCCCAGGTGCATTGCGCTCATGGGCATTATCGGCAAATCCGTGCACTGCAAAATTTATGAGAAGCGCTCAACCGTGTGCCGCGAGTTTGAGGCCTCGTGGAAGGATGGGCAGACAAACCCGCGCTGCGACAAGGCCCGCATTGCCTGGGGCCTGCCGCCACTTGAGCCAGGGGCATGGCCCAACCCCGGCAACTTTCCCAAGGCTGCATAACAAAGCTGGCGCTGCCGGTTTTTTTGCCGGACTGCGCCAAGACTTTTGTAATCAATTTTATGCAGGCTGTTTGGGAAAGCCTTACTCCGACTGGCCTTCAATAAAATTTATGATGCTTTCCGCGGTTTCCCGTGGCTTTTCCTCCTGGGGAATGTGGCCGCACTGCTCGATGATGTCCATGCTTGCCTGGGGAATATCCGCCTTGAGCCTTTTTCCAAACTCAAGGGGAATCCACTCGTCTTGTCTGCCCCAGATTAAGTGACAAGGGAGTCCTGACTTGGCGATGGCCGCAACCGCAGGCCCGTAAATGTCCATGTGCGCGCCCCTTGCCACAAGGGCCTGGGCAAACATGGCATTGGGCGTTTTAAGACGCTGGTAATAGGCCTCCACCCTTTCGGGCGTGGCCTTTTCCGGATTGAACAGGGTTTCCTTCAAGTTTTTTTTCACAAACCAGCGGCTTCTCATTATAGGGCTTATTTGCGGGGCAAGGGGCAGGTTTGCCAGGCGCACTGGCAGCGGCTTTTTGAACTTATAGGGCACTGTTGAATCAATAAGGATGAGCCTTTTTACCCTGTGGGGATATTTTTCGGCCAGCAAAAACCCCATGCCGCCGCCAAGGGAATTGCCAGCAAAGTTGACCTGCTCAAGGGAAAGGGCCTCCATCACCGAGTTTATGCCCTCCATCAGCGAAGCAGGATCATAGGCCCCGTCCCGCGGCTTGTCCGACCAGCCAAAGCCCTTCATGTCCAGGGCATATACATGGTAGCCTTGGCTATTTAAAATCCTTGCCACCTCCTCAAATGAAAAGCTCGATGAGGCAAATCCGTGCTGGAGAAAGACAACCTCCTTTTCGCCTTCCAGCTCAATGTAATGAAATCGGGTGCCGTTGACCTCCACAAAGCGGTTTATGCCGCCCTGGGCAGGGGTAATATCGCCAGGCCTGCCCTGTATGCTTGTGCAGCCGCAGAGTGCAATCAGCGCCAGAGCAGCTAAAATAAGAGAGGTCTTTGAAAAAAAGGCG
>JASEHB010000484.1 GCA_030018745.1 Desulfatibacillaceae bacterium
GCAGCCAACCTTGTTGTCTGCTCTTTAAAGCGCCTGCCCTCCACCCTCAAGGTGGTTAGGACGCCGGGGCCAAATCCCAATGCCGCCCGCTTTGACACCATGTTTTCAAGGGCTTCTGTCAAGCCCGAAGAGAGCTTTGACATAAGCCTTGAAAACGCCGGGCAGGCTGCATCGCTTTATCTGGGGCCTCGCTTTTCCAGAATTCGCTCCCAGGCTCTTGAAAAAGGTCAGGGTATCCTGATTGCTGCTGAAAAGGGCCGCTGGACCCGCCTGGGGGCCTATATTATCCATGCAGGCTTTTTGCTGGTGCTTGCCGGTGGCCTGGCAGGCGCACACTGGGGCTATTCCGGCAGCATAAGGCTTGAGCCGGGCCAGTCCACAAATCTGGTGAGAACAAATGGGGGGGAGCAAATAAAAAAACTGCCCTTCACCCTTGCCTGCAATGATTTTGCCGTTACATTCTGGGAGGATGGCACGCCCAGGGAGTATCGCTCCTTTGTGACGGTGTTTGATGAAGACGGCGAGTCGTTCGAGCAGGTCATCCGCGTTAACCACCCATTGCGCCACAAGGGGGTTTCCCTTTATCAGTCCACATATGGTCAGGCATCGCCGGAAACAGTGAATTTGGTTTTCACGGAGCGCACGGAACCAGGACAGGACCCCGGCGGGCAAACAGCTTTCACCGTGAAAATGCGCGAGCAGCACCCCTTGCCCGATGGGAGCGGAACCTTTGCAATACACGGGTTTAATCACAATTACACAATGGGCGGCCGCTCTGCCGGCCCGGCAATATTGGTGATTGTGGAATACGCCCAGGAAGAGCGCCCCGCCCAGGAGAGAATAATCCTTTTACGCCACCCGCGCTTTGATGCAATGCAGCGGGATAAATACATAATTTCTGCAACCGATTATGTTCCCCGCTACTATACGGGGCTTCAGGTAACCAGGGATCCGGGCGTGGCAACGGTTTATGCTGGCTTTATTTTCCTCATGGCAGGCTGTCTGGTGGCGCTTCTGCTTTCCCACAAGCAGCTTTGGGTAAAACTTGACCGCCAGGGCGACAAAACAAGGATCAGGGTTGTTGGCAATACAAACAAGAATGCCTATGTATATGAGAGGCACGCCAAGCGCATTGCCAACAATCTTTTTGATAAGATGCGGGCCATGGAAAAATAGCAACAGAGGCAATGTCCGCCTTTAGGGAGACTTCATGACAAGTTCATTTGCAGCAAGTTCAGATATTTTGTCTGTTGTGACATTTGTTTACGGCCTTGCAGCCCTTTTGTACTGGATCGGCTGGATATTCAGGGCGCCTCTTGCCGGAAAAGTGGCAACCGTTGCCGCCATAGCCGGGGCTTTGGGAAACTTGGCCGGGTTTGGCCTGCGCTGGGTGGAATCTTACCAGATGGGCATTGGCAGAATCCCCCTTTCCAACCTTTATGAGTCTCTGGTCTTTTTCGGACTGGTGACCATGACCGTTTACCTTTTCGTGGAGTTTCAGTATCGTTTCCAGGCGCTTGGAGCCTTTGCTGCATCCCTGTGCTTTCTGGCTCTGGCTTACGCCTCTCTGCCCGGAAGCGGGGATGGCGCAATCCGCCCTCTCTTGCCAGCACTTCAGAGCAACTGGCTTACCGCTCATGTGGCCACCTGCTTTCTTGGCTATGCAGCCTTTGCCCTTGCCTTTGGCCTGGCGCACCTTTACCTGCTTAAAAAAAGCGACCATGCCCTGGGCACTGTTCTTGGGGCGGATTTAGGCGCTGTTGTGGCTGTAATAAGCGGAATGCTGCTGGGCAAGGTTATTTTTTCGTCCTTTTTTCTGCTTGTGACCGCTTTTTTTATTGGCCTTGCCTGCTTTTTTCTTGCCAGCTACGCGCTGACCCATTTTTTGAAGCCCCGCATGGACAGGCTTGTGGCAAGGCTTGCAGACAAGCTGCCGGATGCCGGCACCCTTGATGAGCTTATGCACCAGAGCATCCTTTTCGGGTTTTTGTTCCTTTCAGCAGGCATAATCACCGGAGCGGTGTGGGCCAATTCCGCCTGGGGCCGCTACTGGAGCTGGGACCCCAAGGAAACCTGGTCGCTCATAACCTGGCTTGCCTATGCGGTTTTTCTGCACATGAGGCTGGTGCGCGGCTGGCACGGTGCAAAGACCGCCTATTGCTCCGTTTTCGGGTTTTTCTGCGTGCTGTTCACATGGTTTGGCGTAAACCTTCTGCCAGGGCTACACAGCTACGCATGATCAGGCGGTTTTGAGATGGAGTTTTTTGTTGGGTGACCCTTGCGCAAGGCGCAAGAACCACCCAACTGATTTAATGATATTTTTGTTTTTTTCGTGCGCTTCGTGTTGTGGTGGTTAAAAGTGCCTTTTTGCCCTACCCACAACCTCACAGAGCGGCTTGGTCGAGCCAGGTCTTTCTCCCCCCCTCCACAAACGCACAGGGCGGGTCCAGGGAGGCAGGGCAAGGCGCGCAAGCGAGTGTTTTTGTTGGGCTACGCTTTCGCTATCCCAACCTACGAATCGCCTTTCCCCCAACCACAGGCGTACAGGGCGGTTCCAGGGAGACGAGAGCAAGGCTTGCGGGGCTTTTCCGGGGCTTTAGGTGT
>JASEHB010000485.1 GCA_030018745.1 Desulfatibacillaceae bacterium
ATCTTCAACCCTAAAACCGCCCTGCTCGTTTGTGGTTTTATTTTTTTTCCAAATGCGGTTGCCCTGAAGGGGAATCACAAAACCTTGCCATGCCGGTAAAAACTTGCTAAAGGGCAGCAAAGATTTTTCATCTCCCGCGATTACAAGCTGCTTTAAGGCTGTCTGCATTCAGGCTCCAATTCCAGGTGCTGCTCTGGGAATTCTTCATTCTGCGAGGTTGTCATGGACAAAAAAATCGCCAAACTTCTTTATCAGCCATACAAGTTATTATTTTTTATGCCTTTTCTTGGGGCAAACACTCTTTTTTTCGCCACCGCGGCCATAGCCTCATCCTTTGTGGTGCCCGGAGAAAAGGCGGGCCGGTTTCTTGGCCGCCAATGGAGCCGGGTCAACGCAAAGGCCACGCCATTTTCTGTTGAGGTTATCGGCAGGGAGAACATAGAGCCGGGCAGAAGCTACATAGTCTGCTCAAACCACCAGAGCCACTTCGATATCTTTGTCATATACGGCTGGCTTGGCCTGGACATCCGCTGGGTAATGAAAATGGAGTTGAGGAAAATTCCTGTTTTCGGCAAGGCCTGCGAGCGCATAGGCCACATATACATTGACCGCTCGGATAGCCACAAGGCCGTTAAAAGCCTTGAGGAAGCCAAGGGCCGTATAAAGGACGGGGCCTGCGTGGTTTTTTTCCCTGAAGGCACCCGAAGCCGGGACGGAAAGCTCCAGCGCTTCAAAAAGGGCGCTTTCCGCATGGCCCTTGATCTGGGCCTGCCAATCTTGCCCCTCACCATTACCGGAACTCGCGACATTCTTCCTGCAAGAAGCATGGACCTTTTCCCCGGCAAGGCCTGCCTTAAAATTCACAAGCCCGTGGAAACCGAATCCTATAAGGATAAGGGTGTAAATAAACTCATGGATGCCGTGCATCTGGTCATTGCTTCGGGCCTTGACAAGGATTAGGGGCCGCTCTGCCCCGGCGCAATGGGATTTGCCTTTTGGCTTCCATAAGATATTTTTGAGCAGGCAAAAAAACTTCTTTACAAAAGCACAAAAGCCGGTATAGAAGAAGCGTTTTGTGTGGGCAGCCATTATAAGGCCCTTAAAGGCTTTCAGTCGCAGCCCTTAAAAAGGCGGCAGACAAGGATTTTTTTATTTTCAAGGAGAAGAGCCATGAGCAGAATGTGCGATATATGCGGAAAAAAGCCTGAAGTGGGAAACAATGTTAGCCATGCCCACAATGTAACCAAAAGGCGCTTCAACCCCAACCTGCAGAAGGTCCGCGCCCTGCAAAACGGCCAGGTGAAGCGCATGACCGTTTGCACCAAGTGCATAAAGGCCGGTTTTGTTAAAAAGCCTTAACCTGTTTGCCGCACATTTTTTGTCCTAAAAATAAACCCGGACTTTGCTGATAAGTCCGGGTTTTTGCGTTTTACCCCTGCCCTCTTCAAAAGAGCGCCCTGCCCAAAGGCCTTTTTTATCTGCCCTTCAGTTTGGCCTCCAAATCAAAGCGGACAGTCAACACACTGTGGGTTAAAAGGTTGTTTGCAACAAGGGCCGGGGAGCCGGGTGCGGCAATGCCTGCAATTATGGCAAGCTCCTGCTCGCTGTAAAGTTTGCGGCCCGTGACAACGCTGTCGTGAAAAACGCCGGGCCTCATACCCAGAAGCGAAAAGCCCAAAAGCCCGGAAAGCACCAGCAGGCTGCGGCGGCCGTCTATGGAAACAAAGGCCTTTGCCCCGCGCTCTTTGGCCTGGGCAATCATTTTGGCCACCTGCCCCGGTGTAAAATGGTGGGTGCTCTGGCAGATAAAGAAAATGTCAAAGGAATCCTTTTCAAGGTCCTTCATGTCAAAGGCATTGAGCACAAAAAAATCTGTTGGAATCTTTTTCTTTGCAGCCTTCTGGCTGGCTCGCTCCACATATTCGCCAATGTAGTCCGAGCCGGAAAAGGATGCCTGAATGCGCTTTTTGCGGGCAAGGCGGCCCAAGGCAAGTGTGAACTCGCCGGACCCGCAGGCAAGCTCCAGAACCCGTGCGGGCCTGCCCTCCTCCTGGGCTATTTCGCGGATTATGGGGCCTATTTCCATAAGAAAGCGGCGGTAATGCAGGCCTGCAAGGTTGAGCAGATGAATTGCCTGCACAATGCCGTTTTTGTGCTTCACAGGATAATCCGGATCATCCAGATGCTCCATTTTGTCGGTGCGGATTGCCGCATCCAGCCGCTCAAACAGGCTTTCAAGGCCGCCCCGCCTTGCGGCCAGGTCTGCCCGGCACGCTCTCCAGCGGGCAATCCAGTCATCCGCCGCAATTTCCAGTTGACTCATGTCCTTCCAGGCCGGGGGAAAGCCCTCTTGTGCCGCCATAAGGCTTTGGGCAGTAAATCCGCAGTCTGTCAGTTGAAGCATAAAACCTCTTAAAATAAGGTGCGGGGGAAAAATGCAAGCCAAGTTTGCCGGAAGGTAAAGATATTTAATAGCAGCAAAACCGGCATGGCCGCAAGCCATAAGCCGAGAGGGGCAGGGCCAGCGCATTTGAAAAAGAACGAATTTGTTGGCTTTCTTCCCGGATATGGCAACAAGCCGTCATGGGCCTTCAGGCTTTGCAT
>JASEHB010000486.1 GCA_030018745.1 Desulfatibacillaceae bacterium
TATAAGTGGTTAGCATCGAATATTCGGTATACCCACGGAAAACCTGAAAACAAAGAGTATAAGGTTGCGGGTTGCCAAACCGCATCGCAGTTCCTGCAGGTTCTTGCTCCTGCGAATTTGCAAATACCCGAATTTTATTCTTACTTGTAGTCAATAATCTTATCGCAAAATAATATTGGGTATTTGGAGTTATTTGAAGATATGGGTCGAAAACGAAAGTAGTGCGCGGCGAACTTTGCGTATCTAATTTATCTTTAACAATAGTTCGCAGAAGTTTATCAGCTTGATATAGTTCAAGTTTGAGCCGGTCATTTTTGCTCCAGAAATCATTATCAATAAACAGGTTGATTTGCGAAATCGAATCGGTATTCGCGCCGGAAACCCAAGTCTGTCTAATTGTTTCACCCGGACTTGCATAAATCACTTTATCCGGTATTTTGATGGAAATATCGAACGGATGAAACGCATATTCACGCCTGCTTGCATCCGTTCCTGAATGGTAAACGAGAAGGTAATCCGGTTCTGGTGATAGTTTTCGTGGATAGAGTAAATAATATGCTAATCGGAACTGATCGAATGAACTATAAGTTTCCCAGTTTATGGTTGCGTTTTCTGGAATGTTTCGTTCGCAAAACGATACAAAATCCGATAATCCTGCTCCGATAAATTTCTTCGATTTTTCTGATGCTGATAATCCAGCATAAGTATGATAATCTGAAATATAAGTTCTATATTGGTTATTAAAGGTAATGTATAAACCGAACATCCATACTATTGCTAAAATCCAGTATATCCCCTGTTTAACCGATGATAAAATACTACTCGGAATATTAATATGCTTAAAATAATACAATTTCATAGTCTATCAATAAAATTAGATTATAACATATTTATTTATCATGCTTTTAGGCTTAATTTGCCCCAGAGCCGCTGCCTTTGCCGGTTATTATTGTTTTTCAATAACATTACCGGCTGCAAGGCAAAAACATCAACCAGTTTGCCCGGCAGGCGGCCAGCAGCCCGGGAAAAGGCGCAAAGCCTTTTTGCTGCTTGCTGCCAGCACATAAACAAAACAGTGAGAGCCGCCGGGCCTGTCGCGCACGGGGCCAGTACCCGCAACCAGGACCCGCAACCAGGAGGGAATGCAATGAAATCCGCAAGTGCAGCAACAAGACCTTTGATTCCGCAGGGGGGGCGGGACCAGGGCGTGGTTCTGGTGGTGGGGCTGATGTTCATCATGATTCTGGCAGCCGTTGGCTCGGTGGCTTACCTCACAACTTCGGGCGATTTGATGGTGGCAGGCAACTACCGCCAGCACACGGAAGCCGGTTTTGCCGCAGAAGCCGGCTTGAGCGAGGCAAAGGCCCGCCTGGGGCTTGATTCGACCGACACATTTTTCATCAGCAACACAGTGGCGCCGGGGGTGGATCCCGCAACATGGTCTGCTTACATTGTCAGCGGGGCCTTTTCCATAACCGATGACCCGACCTACAACGCCCTTTTTACCAACAGCATAATCACAAGCGCCCAGAGCCAGAATGATTATCTTGTTCGCATACGGTATAAAAGGGAGCGCGATGCGGAGCTTTACGGCCACACCACCGCAAACCCCCACTATGATGACAATGACGGCACGCTTTCAACCGCACCCGTCAACTTTAAGCCTGCAAACAATCCGGGCAGCGTCATCCATCTTGGCGGCAGCGGCCAGCACACACTTCCAGGAGGTGGCACCAACCCCACCACCGCTGTTTATCTGATAACAGCCTTTGCCCGCTCCGGGCCCAACGGAGCGCTTGTCTCCCGCGAGATTGAAGTGGCCCAGATACCCGGCGGGGACATTGATATTTTAGGCGCCTTTTACAACGAAGCGGACATGACCTTTGGCAAGGGCAAGGTCTGGATAAGCTCTGTTGACGGCTCCGGCCCTTCCACAGGCGCGCCTGCCACCCGCGGCCGGGGGATATGGTGCCCCAACCCATCTCCGGTGACAATTCCAGCCCTCTACACCCACGGGGCCTATGCACAGTCCGGCAATGCCGCCACCATAGCAGCCCCTGCCGGGCAAACGCCCGTAGTCCAGTTCGGCGCAGAAGATATGGGCGTTGTCGCCCTTTTCAACAAATGGGCTCCCAAAGCAACGGTTATTTCCGGCAACCATGGCTCTGACCTTGGCTCGCCAAGCAATTACGGCGTGTGGCTTGTAAATGGCGATTTTTGGAAAACCGGGGGCGCGGGGTACGGGGTGCTGCTTGTTACGGGCGATTTGAGAACAGGCGGCAACTTTCACTTCAACGGAATTGTGATTGTTCTTGGAACAATACGGATGCAGGGAACTTCCAGAATATACGGCGCGGTGATGTCGTTGAGCGAGGCAGATGACGCCAACATGAACGGAACGCCTGGCATATTCTACAACAGTTGCGATGTGCAGGCAGCCCTTGATGCGCTTGGTTCCGGCGGCAATGCCACCCTTGCCTGGAGAGACCTGGATTTGATGAATGAAGATTATTAGGCCTGCCCGGCAAGGCAGGCAAAAAGGCGGAGTTTTGGGGCCAGCGCCGGAAAAAAATGCACCGGGCGCTGGCCCTTTTCAATTTG
>JASEHB010000487.1 GCA_030018745.1 Desulfatibacillaceae bacterium
GCCTGCCGTATTGGTATATGACACCACGCTTCGGGATGGAACCCAGGGAGAGGACATCAACTTCACGGCCCAGGAGAAGATTCGAATTGCCGTGCGTCTGGATGAGTCCGGGTTCCATTACATTGAGGGCGGGTGGCCCGGCTCCAATCCGCGGGATGACAAGTTCTTTGAGCTGGCCGCCACCATGAGCTTTAAAAACGCCAAGGTGGTGGCCTTTGGCTCAACCCGCCGTACCCGCACAAAGGCCGAAAACGACAAGACCCTGAAGGCGCTTCTGGATGCAGGAACAAAGGCGACAGCAATTTTCGGCAAAAGCGACCAGCTTCATGTGGAAAGGGTCATGGGTAACACCCTTGCCCAGAATCTTAAGATGATTGGCGAGTCCGTTGATTTTCTGGCTGCTGCGGGCCGTCAGGTTTTTTATGATGCCGAGCATTTTTTTGACGGCTACAAGCGCAATCACCAATATGCCCTGGAAACACTCAAGGCTGCTGTGGATGGAGGGGCCAGCTTCATTGTGCTGTGCGACACCAACGGGGGCAGCCTTCCCCACGAGGTGGAGCATATCTGCGCAAGGGTAAGGGACAGCCTTGCCCAATGGGACAGCAATCCAGCAGTGAGGATTGGCATACACACCCACAATGACTGCGGCCTGGCTGTGGCCAACACAATTGCTGCTGTAAGGACCGGGGCCACCCTGGTTCAGGGCACCATAAACGGCTACGGCGAGCGCTGCGGCAATGCGGATCTAACAAGCATAGTGCCCATTTTGCAGGTGAAAATGGGGCTAAACTGCTTGGGCGAACAAAATCTCACGGGCCTGCGCCGTCTTTCGCGCTATGTTTCAGAGGCTGCCAACATGACTCCGTTGAATTCCCGGCCCTTTGTGGGGGAATCCGCCTTTGCCCACAAGGGGGGGGTTCATGTTTCGGCTGTAACAAAAGCGCCGCAAGCTTACGAGCACATGGACCCGGCCCTTGTGGGAAACCGCCGCAGGGTTCTTATTTCGGATCTGGCCGGAAAATCCAACATTGAATACAAGGCAAAGGAGCTTGGCATAGATCTTAACGGCGGGGCCAACGGCCTGGATGCAGGGGCTGTTGTGCAGGAAATCAAGAAAATGGAGCACGCCGGCTATCAGTACGATGCTGCCGAGGCCTCGTTTGAGCTTCTGCTCAAAAGGAAACTGAAACTTTTGGCCGCGCCCTTCGAGTTTGAGAGCTTTCTGGTGACCATCCGCAAGGAAAAGGACCAGCCCTGCTGCTCGGAGGCCACCATAAAAATTGTGGTCAACGGTCAGGAGCGCTTCACCGCAGCCCAGGGAGCCGGGCCGGTCAGCGCTCTGGACAATGCATTGAGAAGGGCCTTGCGCCGCTTTTATCCGGATGTTCTGGATGCAATCCGCCTTGTTGACTACAAGGTGCGGGTGCTGGACGGGCGGGACGGCACGGCTGCCAAGGTCAAGGTTTTCATTGAATCAAGGGATTCGGAAAACATCTGGAAGACCATTGGAGTTAGCGAGGACATAATCGAAGCAAGCTGGCAGGCCCTTGCAGACAGCGTTCAGTACCCCTTGAGCAAGGTTTTGGCCCAAAACAACAATTGCGGAGAATGAAAATGCGCGCTGGAAATGGAGTCAAAATCGCCACGGGGAAAATTGTTTCAGGCAATTGCTCCCTGTGGCGCACGCTTCCATGAGTTGATTAAAAAAGTCGCAAATCAAAAATCACGGAAGTTTTACTTTGGCGGCAAAAGCTTTTATCCGCCCCTAAAAAGGCTTTTTGGAGATATAAGGTCATGGAAGACAAAAACAGGGTAATCATCTTTGACACCACACTGCGTGATGGCGAACAGTCGCCCGGCGCAAGCATGAATGTGAATGAAAAGGCCCGTCTGGCCGGCCGTCTGGAAAAGCTTGGCGTGGATGTGATTGAGGCGGGATTTCCTGCTGCCTCTCAAGGAGATTTTGACGCTGTGGCAGCCGTGGCGCAAAGATGCCGCAAAACCAGCGTTGCCGGGCTTTGCCGAACATCCAAGGCAGACATTGATCAGGCATGGGGCGCCATTTCAAAGGCTGTCAAGCCGCGCATCCACACCTTTATCGCCACCTCGGACATCCACATGGAGTACAAGCTCAAGATGAACCGGGACCAGGTGATAGAAGCCACCATTGAGGCTGTACGCTATGCAAGGAGCCTTGCCGATGATGTGGAGTTTTCTGCTGAAGACGGCAGCCGCAGCGACAGGGACTTTCTGTGCAAGGTCTTTTCCGCGGCCATAGGCGCAGGGGCCACAACGGTCAACCTGCCAGACACCGTGGGCTATGCCGTGCCGGAGGAGTTTTCACAGCTGGTGGGCTATGTGATGACCCACACGGAAAACATCCACAAGGCTGTGCTTGCCGTGCACTGCCACAATGATCTGGGCCTGGCCACGGCCAACACTCTGGCAGCCCTAAAGGCCGGTGCGCGACAGGCAGAAGTTACCATCAATGGCATTGGCGAGCGTGCGGGCAACACCTCTTTGGAAGAGGTGGTCATGGCCCTTCACACAAGGCCCAATTTCTTTGACCTTTACACAAACATCGTCACCGAGCAG
>JASEHB010000488.1 GCA_030018745.1 Desulfatibacillaceae bacterium
TGGTATGCTTTTAGTAATGATACCTCACGCTTGCCATGAAGGTATGCCCGCCTATGTCCCAGTCGTGGGGCGCAAGGTTTGTACCCTGCTTGAAGTTCAGGCGCCGTATCTCTGTTTCATCAGCATCTTTTATGGTGACCTTGGTGTACTTGTACTCCAGGCCTATGCTTATGTAGGAGCCGGTTTCCCTGATTTGCTGAATAATGTACTCTCCGCCCGCCATGCCGTGAAAGCCGAAACCCACCTCACTGCTTCCCAGTTGGTCGTTGGTGGAAAAGTCGTTGGATGTGTAAATGACATCCGGGCCAAGGCCCGCATAGACGCCAAACTTTTCGCCAACAGGCGCATAAAACTTGGCGGAGGGGGACAGCCACAGGTTGAACTGGGTAAAGCGCTCGGTACGGGTGGAAAGGGCCGGGTCGCCAAAAGGCACGGTTCGGGTGGCATAGCGGAAGCCCAGAGGCACCTCAAGGGCAAGCCAGCGGTAGAACCTGTACTCATAGCCAACTTCCAGGGCCGGGCCGCTCATGTCGCCCGAACTCAACTTCCAGAAATCTGTATAGGCGCTGGTTTCGCCCAAATGCCAGCCAAGCTTTACAGCCCACGCGCTTTTTTTGTCCAGAAAATCCTTTTTTTGCTCATTGCCAACTTCCTGGGCTGCAACAGGCCCCCCAAGCAGGGCAAAAACAACGGCCAAAATAACCAATGTGCGATAAAACATGCTTCCCCCTCTGGTAAATGGGTTGCAGGTCCGATTTTATCCCCATGCGGCAAAAAATAGTGTTCAACCCCTTAAAATTCATAACTTTTTTGGGCATCCCAAGTCAACCAAAAAAGTCAACCAAAAACAGTCAACCAAAAAAGCCAATCAAAAACAGGGTGCATTTTTTGAGATTGGCATTAAACTGCCTGAAAAATTTGCAGGAAATTTATTTTTCCGTTTTAAGAAAGCAAAAAAAATTTCCAGCAACCCAGCGTTGCTGCCTTTTTCAGGAGGCCTGCTCTCCAGCGCCGGAAGGCTCTTTCCTTTTACGGCGAGGGCGGCGCGGCTTTTTGGGCTTTTCGCTGGTCTGGGCCTGTTGCAGGCCTGGCCTGGCTGCCTTTTTGGGCGCGATTCTTTTTCTGGCCTTTTCGCTGCTTTTTCTGCGCCTGGAGGAATGAACCGGCCCTGCTTTATCTGGCTTGAGCCATTCCGGCTCCGACCACACCACGGGAATGGGCTTGCCAAGCAGGGCTTCCACGGATTCCAGATAAAAAACATAGCTCTCGCAGGCCAGGGTGAGGGCGCGGCCCGTTTTTCCGGCCCTAGCTGTGCGGCCTATGCGGTGAATGTAGTTTTCCGGATCCTGGGGCAGATCATAGTTTATCACATGGCTTATGTCTTCCACATGAATTCCCCGTGAAGCCACATCTGTTGCCACAAGAATGGACACCTCGCCGTCCTTGAACTGCTGCATGAGCTTGAGGCGCTTTTTCTGGGGCAGGTCGCCTGTGATGGCCCCTGCGGGCAGCCCGTTTCCGGTAAGCTTTGCGGCCAGCCATTCCACGCCGGACTTGGTGTTCACAAAAATAAGCAGGCGGCTCCAGTCTTCTCTCTCCAAAAGCCCAAGCAAAAGGGGCAGCTTCTCCTCCTGGCCCACATGGTAAAGCTCCTGGGAAATTCCCTGCACCATGACCACATCAGGGGTAACGGCAATGAATTCGGGCAGGTTCATGTAATCATAGGTAAGTTCCAGCACCCTGTAACTCAAAGTGGCGGAAAAAAGCATGGTCTGTCGGCTGGAAAAATGGGGCAGCTTCTTTAAGATAAAGCGCATGTCCTTGGCAAATCCCAGATCCAGAAGCCTGTCTGCCTCATCAATGACTGCAACCCTTATCTTTGCGAAATTTAAAATGCCCTGCTTGTAGTAGTCTATGATTCTGCCGGGAGTGCCAACAACTATGTCTGCGCCGGATTTTAGGTCATCGGCCTGCTTTTTGTACTCCATGCCGCCCACAACCCAGGCAAGGGACAGGCCCGTGTGTTTTACAAGAACGCTGGCCTCCTCGTATATCTGAATGGCAAGCTCCCTTGTGGGGGCGACCACAAGGGCGGACGGCATTTTGGGGTCGCGGTCTTCAATATGCAAAAGGGCCTGGATAAGGGGCACCAGAAAGGCTGCGGTCTTGCCAGTGCCTGTCTGTGCCTGGCCAGCCACATCGCCGCCTTTAAGGGCAACAGGCAAAACCTGGGCCTGAATTGGCGAGCAGCGGGAAAAGCCCAAATCACCAAGCCCGGATAGAATCCTTGAATCCAGCGAAAAATCCTCAAAAAGGATATTGGTGAGAAACTGCGGTGCGCGGCCCGGTGTCTGTGCGGGCAGGGGGTCTTGGTCTAATGGCATGAATAGTACGCTTTCAGAAGTAGGGCCTTATTTTCAGGCTGTTAATGCTTCTTTATTAGCAGCCTTTTCTCCGGGGTGCAAGCCCGTTGCCCCAGGGAGAGGGGGCTGAAGCATTTGGAAAAAATGAAAACCGCAAACGAGCAGGGCGGTTTTAGGGTTGAAAATTTAAGGCCTGCGGGCGCAGTTGA
>JASEHB010000489.1 GCA_030018745.1 Desulfatibacillaceae bacterium
GCGCAAGGTTCACCCAACAATTTGCAAAAAGCCTGCATCTGCAAAGGGGCTGCCACCAACAAAAGGAGAAAGTATGACAACTGTAAATGCATTCAACCGCCTAACCCTTTTGGAGCTTGCCAAGCGGCGCGACCCGGACGGCTCATCTGCTGTCATTGCCGAGGTGCTCCATGACGACAACCCCATCATTCAGGACGCCCCCTTTGTGGAGGCCAACCAGGCCACAAGCCACAAGATGACCCGCAGGCTCTCCCTGCCCACAGGCACCTGGCGCCGCATCAACCAGGGCGTGGCCGCCAGCGCCAGCCAGACCATTCAGGTCATCGAGCCTTTGGCCATGCTGGAAGCCTATTCCACCCCGGACAAGGCCCTTGTGGATATGTCCCCTGACCCCAAGGCCTTTCGCATGAGCGAGGCTGTGGCCTTCATCGAGGGCATGAGCCAGACGCTTGCCTCCACCATCTTCTACGGCAACAGCGCAGCCAACCCGGAGCAGTTTGACGGCCTGGCACCCCGCATGGCCAGCCTGGACCCGGACGGCCTTGTGGTCTCGGCCAGCGGCTCCGGCAACGATGTTACCAGCATCTACATTGTTCAGTGGGGCGCAAACCGCGTCTTTCTGGCCTACCCCAAGGGCCACCCCGCAGCAGGCGTGGAGCATCGCGACCTGGGCGAAGACACGGTCCATGACGCAGACGGCAACCCCTTCCAGGCCTACCGGGATCACTTCCGCATCTACTGCGGCCTGGCGGTCAAGGATTCCCGCTGCATAGCCCGCGTGGCCAACATAGAAACAGCCGGAACCAGCAACATCTTTGATGAGGACAAGCTCATCGCGGTCTTGAACCGTATGCCCAACTCCGGGGCAGGCGCAACCATCTATGTCAACGGCACAATCAAAACCCAGATGGAAATCGCCCTCAAGGACAAGGCCAATGTCAACTTCACCACAGACAACGGCCTTGGCGGCATTCCCATGCTGCGCTTCCGCGGCATTGCCGTAAAAAAGTGCGATGCCATTTTAAACACCGAAACCGCCATCAGCTAAAGGAGGAACACCCATGACCATAATGGATGAAAGACTTGTCCTGGCAGATGCCGCCGTTCTCACGGAAATCGCCCAGGACGCCACCGGGATTGTCGGTTCTGTGCTGGACTTTGGCGCAGGCAAAAACGCCGCAGGCGATGCCCAGACCCCCAACATAGGCGAGGGCGGCAATGCCTGCCTCACCCTTGTATGCATAGGCGCAGACTTTGCCAGCTCCGGCACGCCCGTGCTCACCGCAGCCCTTGTGAGCGCGGAAGATGCCGCCCTTACCACCAACCCTGTGACCCATGCCTCCTTTCCCCTGGCAGCAGATGCGGCTGTGGGAGACATCCTTTTCCGGGGCTTTGTGCCCAAGGGCATTACCAAGCGCTACCTGGGCCTCAAGGTCACGGTGGCGGATGCGGCCCTCACGGCAGGGGCGGTTACGGGGTGGATAGATTCTGACGCACCCACCCCCGTTGAGTTGAAATAGGGGCTGTTCCAGAGGGGCGTGGGCGGCGTTACGCGGGTTTCGCAAGTCGGTCATGTACCAACTGTACACTCCCTCCTTGCTCGCCCCGCAAGCCTTGCCCACGCACCCTCTGGAACCGCCCTGGACGCTGGTGGTTGAGGTTGGCAAGCAAAGCGCGCCTTGCCTACAACCATTTGGACAAAGCCCAAAACGGCGTACAGACCAAAACCCACGCACCCCCTGGAACCGCCCCGGGCGCAAGGATTAAAGGGCGACAGGCGTAGGTTGGGTGGTTCTTGCGCTTTAAGCGCAAGGT
The DNA here is from genome assembly GCA_030018745.1 of Desulfatibacillaceae bacterium. GTDB lineage: Bacteria > Desulfobacterota > Desulfobacteria > Desulfobacterales > Desulfatibacillaceae > JAGVAW01. The sequence continues at coordinate 1,816 of JASEHB010000489.1, forward strand.
TCACCCAACAATTTGCCTTCAAAACGAGGCAGGCAAGGCGGCGGGGCGATAATCGGTATGACCGCCCGGCAAATAACCAAAAAAGGAAATTACATGAAAAACGGCAAGGCAGCCAAAAGCGCAGACCAGGCCGCGCCTGCAAAGGGCGGCGAAAAATTCCGCTGCGTGAGAAAGGCGCAGTTTGGCATGAGGCTTTTTTTGCCCGGCGATATTCTTGTGGCAAGACCCGGCGAAATTGTGCCCAGGCACTTTGTTGCAATAGGCCCTGACGAGAAAACTTTCGCCCGGCGCATTGAAAACCCCTGGGACAACCAAAGCGCCTGGCTCACCCTTGGCTGGGAGAACTTCAAGGCCTTTGTGCTGGCAAACGCCAAAGATTTTGAGCAGGCAATGCCCGATGCAAAGGAAAGAGCCGCAAAAAAGTGGAAGGAGTTGGCGCAGGAAAGAGACGGCCTGTTTCCTTATTAGGGCTGCCCCAGGAAAACGATAGCTGCGTTGCGCTGCGCTGTGCAAGGAGCTCGATGTACAGAAAGTACACCTCGTCCTTGCCCAGCTTGCGCGCCTTGCCATCCTTTCCCTGGAACAGCCCCGGAGGCTTGTGGTTAAGGTTGGAAAGCAAAGTAAGCCAAAGCCCACGCACCCTCTGGAGCAGCCCTGTACGCCGGGGTTTAAAAGGGGAAAGCTCGCCTTGCCTGGCGCTTCCAGGCGAGGCGGATGCAAGGCGCACGAGTTTTGAAGCGCGGGAGTGTACAGT
>JASEHB010000018.1 GCA_030018745.1 Desulfatibacillaceae bacterium
AAAGAATTTGAGGGCAGGGGGGCTATCAACTCCCCTGCCTTTTTTCAGGCCAAAAATCCAGCCCAATGGCCCTGCTTAAGCGCAATTCCCACCCACCACGGTCTTGACATGGGCTGCATTGCCACGGATACTTGCCTTATTAAAACTCAAGATAATCGCAACAGATCTTTGTTTGGCCGGGCTTCTCTTTTTTTAGGAGCAAGAAAAATGGCGCGAATCAGCGGAAGGCAGGTTTTGGCGCAAAGCATAAAGGCGCTTGGCATAGGCCGGGTTTTCACGGTCAGGGCGCCGGGCCTTGATGAACTTGTTGAGGTTCTGGAGCAGGAGAGCGGGGCGCAGGTATTTTTTGCCCATGACGAGGTTGCGGCAACCCTAATGGCGGATGGTTTTGCGCGGCGCTCCAAAAAGGCTGTTGCCGTGCTCACGGGTGCATGGGGCCGCGCCCTGGCCCAGGTGGCAGGCGTAACCAATGCCTGGGCAGACAGGGTTCCTTTGCTTGCCATTTCCCTTTGCCCTGATGCAGGGCCTGACAATAACAAGGGCTGGAACCGGGCAGACTTTGACCAGGGCGCGGTTTTTGCGCCTGTGGTGCGCTGGCGGGGCCGGATCAGCTCGCCGGAGCAGATTCCAAATGCCCTTGCCAATGCTGTGATGGCAAGCAGAGCAGGGCGCATGGGGCCTGCGCATCTGGATATATGCCCCAGCGCCCTGAAAGCAAGCGCTGATGAAAAGGTTCTTGCCTTTCTGCCTCCTGTTGCAGACCCGGACGCAGTAATCGAGCCTGCCCGCATACCCGCAGATTCAACGGCTCTGAACCAGGCTCTGGCCCTTATAAAAAATGCAAAAAAGCCGCTCATCTTTGCAGGGGGAGGGGTCAAATCGTCCGCTGCAAGCGCAGTGCTTGAGGCCTTTGCCCAGGCCTTTGGAATTCCGGTTGCTACAAGCATGTCGGGCATAGGGGCAATACCTTCTGATTCGCCCTTTTGCATTGGCGCGCCAAGCTACACGGCAGGGGAGACCTTTCATGCGGCAATCCGCGAAGCGGATGTGGTGATTGCTGTTGGGGCTGCCTTCTCCGGGCTGGAGGGCTTTGGCCTGCCCCCCATCTGGAGTGCGGATATTGCCTTTATCCATGTGGATAACGATCCGCTGGTATTCGGGGTCAATGTAAGCCCGCAGGTGAGTGTTCTGGGCGATGTCCGCACGGTGCTGACTCAAATCCACCAAGCTCTTTCAAAATCGGGCTTTTCTGCGCCTGCTGACTGGAAGCCCTGGCATGAGTATCTCATGCGCCTCAAGGAAGGCCGCAAAAAGCGCCTTGCAGACTTTGCCATGAAGAACTGGGCCAAGCCCCACCAGGGGCGGCTTGCTCTGGATTTGGCCCGCTTCATGGTTGAGCAGGATGCCATAATGGTCATTGACGGGGGCAACACGCCACTTTATGCGGCATCGTATGCGCCGGGACTTGCCCCGGATCAGGCATTCTTTCCCTTTGGCATGGCTGCGCTTGGCGGCGGTGTCCCCTATGCAGTAGGTGTTTCTCTGGCTGCAAGGGGAAAGCGCGTCATGCTCGTAACCGGAGATGGCTCCTTTCTTTATGCTGTGCAGGAGCTTGAAACAATCCGCCGCCTCAATCTGCCTGTAACAATTTTCGTGAACAACGATTCTGCCTGGAACATGATAAAGGCCATGCAGGACAGCTTTTTTGAATGCCGCTATGTGGGAACCTGCATACCGGAAACCGATTACGCAAAAATCGCCAAAGGCTTTGGCATACCTGCCATGCGGGTTACAAAGGCCGCCCAGATGGACAGGGCTTTGGAATTTGCGGCAGACCACAGCGGCCCGGTGCTTGTGGACTGCGTCACAGACTGCAAGAACCTGCCTGACAGCCTTCTTTCCTTTACCCTTGTGGAATTTGAAGGCTCACTTACCCAGCTTGATCCAAAAAAGGTGCTCAAAAGCCTTTGGATGAACAGGAGCATGGGCCTGGCCCGGAGCCGCCACATGGCCGACTATATACGCAAGGCCATTGTGGGCATAAATCCTGTGGAAAAGAGAGGTCTTTAATCATGGAAATAACCAATGGCGGCGAAATTCTTGTGCAGGCCCTTGCCCGTCAGGGCGTGAAAAAGGTCTTTTCCATAATCGGCGGACAGATGGGCACAATGTATGATGCCATCGGGCGGCACCCGGACATGGAGGTCATCACCCCGCGCTCCGAGGCGTCTGCGGCCTTGATGGCCTGCGGCTACACCGCATCCACGGGTGCGCCCTGCGTCTCAATGGCAACTGTGGGGGCAGGTGTTGTTTATGAAACAGCCGGGCTTTTAATGGCCTGGCTGGACTATCTGCCCGTGCTTTCCATAGCCCCCCAGGTGCAGAGCTACAAGATGAAGCCCCACCAGGAAAACCTTCAGGCCTGCGACCAGGATCTGCTTTTTGCGCCCTTCACCAAGTTCTGCGCCATCGGCTATCATGCAAAACGCCTTCCCCAGCTTGTGGACAGGGCCTTGCGGGAGGCCCTTTGCAACATACCCGGCCCTGTGCATCTGGATGTCCCGGTGGACATTCTCTTTGAAAGGCAGGTGCTGACAAAGGCCCAAAAGGAGCGGCTTTTTGCAGCCCCTTCAAATACCCGTTACCAGGGGGCCATTCTTCCTGACCCAAAAGCCGTCAAACGGGCCGAAAAGATGATTGCCGCGGCAAAAAAACCCCTTGTTCTGTTGGGCCAGGGCATGGGCAGGCCCACCCGGCACAAAGAGCTTGGCAGCCTGCTGATCAAAGCAAAAATTCCTGTTATTGCCACAAGCAAAAGTTCGGGCGCTGTGTGGGCGGCAAAGGGCGTGGATGCGGGCCAAGCCTTTGTTTTTGAGCAAAGTGCGGCTGCAATGAAGGTTTTTAACGAGGTGGACTGCCTTATTGTGCTTGGCAAAGATGCCCAAAGCGCCAGACTCCTGGAAAAGGCGTCTCTTGCCAAAACCCCGCCTTTTGTGATCCATGCAGAAAGCGACCCGGTCGCCTTAAATGCACCATCCCAAAGCTATGCGCCTTTGTGGGGGGACCCGGAAAGGGTGTTTGCAGGCCTTTTGACAGCCTTTTCACCTGATGGGGCATGGGCGGAGAGGGTTTGCAGCGCATCTGCAAAGGCAGCCGCAAGCCTTGCCGGGGATTTTGCACACAGCCGGAGCCTTTTTGAAGAAACCGCCAAAAGCATAGGCGCAAAAGATATGATTGTGGCAGATGGTTTAAAAGCCTGCCATGCAGTTACAGCCTTTTTGGGCAAAACCCCCTGTAAGGGTGTTTTTCTGCTGGATGGCGTTGAAGTGGCAGGAACCGGCCTTCCCTTTGCCATAGGCGCTGCCGTGGGCAACCCGGCCAGCCACATTTATCTGGCCTGCGAGCAAAATGCCCTTTTTCACAACCTGCGGGAAACGGCAACAGCCGTATGCCTGGGCCTTGAAAACCTTACCATAATCTGCCCGGATGCCCAGAGTGCAGGGCAGGGTGTTGGGGGGCCTGACACAGCCAAAATTCTTGCTGGCCTTGGGCTTTCAACCCGGATATTTGAAAAAGGCCCGGCCTTGGTGGCAAGTGTTGGTTTAGCAATGGCGGTTTAAAAGCCTCTAACCTGTCTTTACAGGAGAAACCCATGCACCGCTTCATCACAACAAAAAAAGTAAACCAGACCCTTTGGATAAGTCTTGTCAATCCGCCGCTCAATTTTTTGACAACAGATATGCTTGCCGAGATTTTTGAGGTGTTCAAAGAGGCAAAAGATGACGATTCCGTGCGGGTGGTGGCCCTGACCGGCGGCGTTGAAGACACTTTTATCATGCACTTTTCCATTCCAGAGCTTGCACAGGTGGCGATAGATAACAAAAAGTGGGGCATGAATCTGGCCGCCAAATCGTGCCTTGCCAAGGCCTCCCTTGGCGCCCTTGTGGGGGCGGGCAATTGGCTCATGGATGCCTCCCCTGCATTTGAAACTCTCCAGATAAAGGCCGCAAAACTCATAAGAAAGCAAAACTCCACCCTTTATCTTTGGCTTGTCATGCACAGGCTCATCCGCTTTATTGAGCGCTTCCCCAAAATCACGGTTGCAGCCATCAACGGGCCGGTAAACGGCGGGGGAATGGAGCTTTCCGCTGCCTTTGACTTCCGCTTCATGGTTTCCGACCAGGGCTTTGGCCTTGGCCAGCCCGAAGTTCTGGTGGGCATTATTCCCGGCGGTGGCGGCTCCCAGCGGGTGCCACGGCTCATGGGCCTGCCAAAGGCGCTCGAATGGATGCTTGCAGGCAATCTTTTAACCCCAAAACAGGGCAAGGAGCTTGGGCTTTTGACAGACACCTTTCCCAAAAAGAGCTTTGACAAAAAGGTACAGGACCTTTGCGATCTTTTGTCCAAGCGTCCTCCCATAGCAGTTGCGGCTGTCAAAAAAACCGTGCGCATGGCAAATGAAGCACCCATTGCAAAGGGCCTTGCCCAGGAGCTTGTGCAAAGCCTTGTGTGCTTTGCCTCAAAAGATGCGGCAAAGGCGCTTGATGCCTACACAAAGCTCATCAACGAGAACCTGGATGTACCCCAGGACCGCCGCATAAGCCCTGACGAGCTTTTTGAGATAATGACATCCGCCAAATTTGTGGAACCTTTTGAGGGCAAATGAGTTTTTTTGATGGCTCTGCCAGGATATCAGACCTATGCCCAAAAAAAAGGAGGCCATACTTTATTTTGCAAAATACCCTGAACCCGGCAGGGTAAAGACAAGGCTTGCCGATGCAATTGGCAATGCCGCGGCAGCAAACCTTTACAGGGCCTTTGTTGAGGAAATATATCTGCGCCTTGAAAAGGCCGGCTTTGAAGTGGTTGTGTTTTTTGACCCGCCGGAAAAGAGGGAGGCCTTTGCCGCCTGGCTTGGCAGCCCGCACCTTGTTGCCCAGAAACAGACGGCAGATTTGGGCCAGAGGATGTGCGCCGCCTTTGAGCATGCCTTTGACCTGGGCTTTGACAAGGCAATTTGTTTAGGCAGCGATGCGCCTGATTTACCCCTTGTTTTTGTGCGCCAAGCCTTTGAAGCATTGGATAAGGTTGATGCAGTCATCGGCCCCTGCTTTGATGGGGGCTATTACGGAATAGGCTTTTCAAAAAACTCCTTTTTGCCTGCCGCTTTTTGCGGCCCCCAGTGGGGCGGCACAAAAGTAACCAGAAAGAGCATTGAAATATTGTCGGAAAACAGCCGCTCGGTTTATCTGGCGGAGTTCTGGAGTGATGTGGACAGGGTTGAAGACTTACGGGAATTGAACAGCCGCAACCTGGCACAAAAGTCCCTTTCGGATTCTCTTGCCAGGCTTGTATCCCGCTTTGTCAAAACCCTTCACTAAAATCTTGTTGCCCCTGGCGAACAAAATGCCCTTGCGCCTTTCAGTAATAATCCCTGCCTACAATGAGGAGCAAAACCTGCCCCGCACCCTAAAAAAACTTGTGGGCTTTTGCCATGAGGTGATTGTGGTGGATGGCCACAGCCAGGACGCCACAGCCAAAATCGCCAGCAAAATGGGTGCGCAGGTACTGCTTTCACAAAAGGGCAGGGGCCTGCAAATGGCTTTGGGGGCCAGCAAGGCAAAAGGCGATGTGCTTTGCTTTGTCCATGCAGACACCCTTGTTCCAAAAGACTTTGCCAGACACATAAGCCTCGCTTTAAAGGACAGCCGCGTGGTTTGGGGGGCCTTTGCCCTGGGAGTTGATGCAAGAACTTTGGGGCTGAACCTTATCTGCCTTGGGGCCAACCTTCGCACACGCCTTTTTAAGCTGCCCTACGGGGATCAGGCCATTTTTGTTAGAAGGGATGCCTATTTTGCTGTTGGCGGCTTTGCACCTGTCCCGCTTATGGAAGATGTTGACCTTGCGAGAAAACTTGGCAGGATTGGGCGTTTTTGCTTTGTCCGGGCCAGGGTTGTTACTTCTGCAAGGCGCTGGCAGCAGGAAGGCCTTTTGGCCCGGACTTTGAAAAACTACTCGCTTTTGCTGCGCCATGCTTTTGGAGACTCCCCACAATCCCTGGCAAAAAAATATAAGGATTCGCGCTGATTTGCGGCTCTTTATTGATTTTTGACCGGGAAAAAATGCCCCAAGCCTGCGGTCCGCCAAGGGGTCTTATAAATATTTTGAAGTTAAATTAAAATGTTATCCGTGTACTGACCTGTTTTGCCGGTTGACATAAGCACTTGCCTTTGTTAACCTTATAACAGGTGTTTGTTGGTTTTTTGTTTGCCGGGAGCTTTTTAAAGGCCAGCCGGGGATGAGGGGGCGCTTTGAGCTATTGTGCTTACGGCTGCCGGGGCTGTTTGAGGATGCTCCGTCATGGAGCTTGAAATTGTGCTTAACAATTCGGATTCGCCATACAATCTTTCCTCTGTTGTAAACCACGGGGTTCGCGTCCTTGTTGCGGTCAGGGACCACCAAGCCCGGAGTATGCTCACAAAGCGCCTCACGGACTGGGGCTTTTCGCTTGCCACTTCTCCAAACGGCCCATCAGCATTGGAAACCTGCAAAAACGAGAAAGTCCGCCTTGCTGTTGTAAGCATGGATCTGGACGGCATTGACGGCCTTACCCTGTGCAAAAAGGTTCGGGAGGCCCGGCCCGATAACTACATTTACACCATAGCCCTTGTTCCAAGAGACAAACCGGACCTTCTCATCCATGCGGTTGAACATGGGGCGGATAAAGTTTTGTTGACGCCCTTTACCTATCAGCAGATGGAGGAGCGCCTTTTTTCCGCGGCCCGGCTTTTGCACGCAGAGGCTGACCTTGCTGCCCGCAATGATGAGCTTGAGAGGATGAACTCAAAGCTTTCCAGGGCGCAAGAGGTTATAACGCGGGATTTGGAGGCAGCAGCCCGCATACAGCAGGGCCTTTTGCCCGTGCGGGCCGAAAACCTTTTCGGGTTTTCCTTTGATTCTCTTTTTATCCCCTGCAATGTGGTGGGCGGGGATATGTTCAATTTCTTCCCTTTGGATTCCGATCACCTTGCCTTTTACATACTGGATGTTTCAGGTCACGGAATTCCTGCGGCCATGCTCTCTGTTGCTGTTTCCAAGACCATTTCATCCCTGCCTTATCATGAGAGCATGATTCGGGGCTTTGCCGATGATCTTCCCCGCCACGAGATGACCTCCCCTGCCTCGGTTGTGCGGGAGCTCGATCAGCTTTTCCAGGCCAATGATCTTATGGAAAAGTATTTCACCATGATTTACGGGGTAATCAACCGCCATGATGGCATGGTCTGCTTCACCCAGGCCGGCCATCCTCACCCGGTTTATCAGCCCTTTGGAGGCGAGCCAAGGCTTATCGGTTCGGGCGGCCTGACGGTGGGCCTGTTGCACGATGCCCAGTTTTCCGAGTCCTGCCAGCAGCTTCTTCGCCACGACCGGCTCTTTCTTTACTCGGATGGCATTATAGAATGTCAGAACCCTGCCGGAGAAATTTTGGGTGCGGAAAGGCTTCTTGCGCTTCTTGCCAAATACCGGGATCTGCCCTTGAACATGCTCATGCGAAAGGTCGGCGAGGCGCTTTACCAGTTCAAGGGCAGCGATGACTTTTCCGATGACATGAGCCTTATGGTGATTCAGAGGGAGACAGGGTGAAAACACTTCTTGTGACAGGCGGCATGGGCTTCATGGGGTCCAACTTTGTCCGCCAAGCCCTTGAGCAGGCGGATTTTGCAGGCCGCGTGGTGGTGGCGGATAACTTTTCCTATGCAGCCAACCCCAAAAACCTGGAAGGCCTTGACAGGCTTTATGGAAACAGGCTTGTTGTGGAAAATGCCGATATACGGGATATGGATGCCCTTATCGGCATTTTTGAGCAATACGGAGTTGATGCTGTATGCCACCTGGCAGCCCAGACCCATGTTGACCGCTCCATTGACAGCGCCATTGCCTTTGCCGATGTAAATGTGAAGGGAACCGCAATTCTGCTGGAAACAGCCCGGCGCTTTGCAAAAAATCTGCTGAGATTTGTTTTTGTGAGCACGGACGAGGTTTTCGGGGATCAGGGGCTTTCCGGGTTCAGCCACGAGGAATCACCCTTTATGCCCAACAATCCCTATTCCGCATCCAAGGCCGGGGCAGATGTTTTGGCGCGGGCCTTTTACCAGACCCACGGGCTGCCTGTTAGCATAATCTGCCCTTCAAACAATTACGGCCCCTGCCAGCACCCGGAAAAGCTCATCCCCAAAGCAATATTGAATGCCGCGGCCAACAGGGCCATACCCCTTTACGGAGATGGCAGAAATGTGCGCGACTGGCTTTTTGTGGGCGACTTCTGCAAGGCCCTGTGGCGGGTTCTGGCAAATGGCAAGCCGGGCCGTCGCTACTGCGTTGGGGGCGGTGCGCCGGTTTCCAACCGCTTTGTTGTGGAAAAAATTTGCGATTTGGTGGATAAGGCCCTGGGGCCTGGAGAAAGAAGCCCCAGAAAGATGCTCATAAGGTTTGTGGATGACAGGCCGGGCCATGATCTGCGCTATGCCACGGATTTTTCGCGCATAACCCAGACTTTAGGCTGGAAGCCGGAAACTCAACTTGAAAGCGGCCTTGAACGGACCGTTGCCTGGTATCTGGAAAACCCGGATTGGGCAAAAGCCTTTGGGCTGGTTTGATTTTTCAGACAGGATTTTTTTTAATGCCCGGCTTGGGGTTCTTAAAGCAAACCCGAAGCCGGGAAATTTTTATTCAACCCTATTAAAGCGCCCTTGTGCGGGGCAAAAATTTAAAGGAGAAACAATGGCAAACCCCAAGGCGGTTTTTCACACATCAATGGGCAACTTCACAGCCGAGATTTTTGAAGACAAGATGCCTGTTACAGCAGGCAACTTTCTTACCCTGGCAAAACAGGGCTATTATGACGGCCTGCATTTCCACCGGGTTATAGAAGATTTCATGATTCAGTTCGGCTGCCCTTATAGCAAGGACCCCAGAAGCCCCAAATGTGGCACCGGCGGCCCTCCTTCAGGCAACATAGCAGACGAGCACCCGCCTGCCCACAAGCTTTCCAATGAGATAGGAACCCTTTCCATGGCAAACACGGGCCGCCCCAATTCCGGCGGAAGCCAGTTTTTTATCAACACGGCCCACAACGATTATCTGGACTGGTTCACCCCCGGCCCTTCAAAGCACCCGGTTTTTGGCAAGGTTGTTGAGGGCATGGATGTGATCAACAAAATTCAAGGTATGCCCACCGATGCAGGCGACAGGCCAAGAACGCCAATAAAGGTGGACAGAATAGAGATAGTTGATTCCGAGTAAAAACAGGCGGTTTTGGGGGTCTTGGGGCTAACTTACGGGCTGGCGGAAGAGAGGGCCGTATTTTTCGTCCATCTGCCGCACCTTGGCGCTGGCCCCCCAAAGCCCGTATAGCTGTCGGGATTGGGCTAAAAGAAGCTTGCCTTCATTGGGGTTTCCGGTTGCCAGCATGAAGCAGCCCGCCATTTCGCAGGCTGTTGCCTCGTCCTGGCAGAAGCCGTTTTGCTTTGCATCTGCAATGGCCTTGGCATAAAGGTCAGCAGCCTTGCCAACTTTTCCTGTTGTCCAGGCAAACTGGGCGCTGGCAAGCTCAAAGCGGTGCAAATGGTTAAAGGGCGCATAACTTGCCCATTTTTCCAGTTTTTTGAGAAGCCCCTTGACCCGGGTTATTGCCTTTATTTTTTGCAGGCCATTTCCTTGCTGTGAAAGCAAAAGCAGGGTCAAAGACTCGAAAAAGGCTGCAACAACAAGGGCTACGGAAGAAAACCCTCCATTTTTATAGATTTTCACAAGCCTGGCGTGCTGTGCAGCTTCTTGATATCTTCCCATATAGAAATTCAGCATGAGTTTGTTGTAGTGGAAGATGTAGGAGATAACCTCATCCTTTTTTGCTATAAGCAGTTTTTCCTTTTCCGGGTCTGTGTAGGCTTTGGAAAGAGGAAAATCTGACGGCTTGTCAAGAAGAATGCGGATTGAATGATGAGACAGGTTCATATAAGTCAAGCCTCGCTCCTGGCCCATTTTAACCAATAGTTCTTCTGTGCGGGTCATTTCTGTGTCAACCTTCTCAAGGGGTGCCCCTGAATCCAGAAGAACATAACTTCGAACATAAGCTGAAATGGATCCCCATTCATGGCTTCCACAGGCAATGCACCGCTCAAAGGAGCCTTCCAAATCTATTGCTGCATCTTCTGCCTTTTCGGACCAGGTTCGAATGAAGCTGTGCACAATGCAGTCGGTATATCCGGAGCAACGCAAAAGGGGCAGGCTCTGTTGGAAGTCCCATGCGTTCTTTCCGGCTGTTGCGCCCTCATGCAGAAAACCAAGGCCGGTGAGGATCATGCCATAACCTGCCAGGATTGCGCCGAATTCAGGAGTAACACCTTTGTCTATGGAAAGTTGCAGTGCCTTAAAAAGTGACACGGAAACAAGGCTTGGCCTTGTGGAATATGCAGCCAGCATAACGGCCAGCAGAAGTGGAATGGCTGCTTTGAGCTTTACATCATCCATTGCCGGAAGTTTTACAAGTTGTTCAATACCAACACCTAAAACCTTCTGCCTTGTTATTAAAAAATCGGCGGCTTCGCGTATCCTTGAGGGATTTGCCGGAAGCTTAACCCCCAGCACCTTGAGTACATCAAGCCCTACGGTAACGGCCTCATCCAACCTGTTTTGGGCAATGAGTGTCTGAAACTCCACCTCCATTATCCGGGCTGTTTCAAGCACATCTTTGGCGTGGGCCAGGGCCTCTTTGTTAAGAACGCCCGCTTTTGATTTAAGCCCGCACAGGTTTGCCGCCTCTGCGGCCCGCACTGTCAGCTCCATCATGGTTTTGCGGGCGTTTTCCCATCCATTTGGGCCAAGCAGCTTTATACCGGTTTCCAGGTATTCAAATGCCTTTGCAAAGGCTGCCTGGCTGCGGGCCGCGATTCCTGCCTCCAGGCATATTTGAGCTGCTGCAAGGCGCTTTTCACCTTCAATTATTGTATTTCTGCCCTGGCCAAAACGCTCGGCAGCCGCCATGAAAAGCGCGGGGTTTTTTGACTTATAGGCATTTTCTCCATGAAAAAAGCCAAGGGCGGCGTGCCAGTTTGCAGCCTGGGCTTTTTGGGGCAGGAGAAGCGCCTGCTGATAAACGCAGTCATGCACAAAAACCCAGTTGTTCGTGTCCGCCTGCTCGCGGGTCATTATCAGAAAGTGCATCTGCGCGGCTGCAAGGTCTTTGAAAAGGTTTTCAGCAGGCTCATCCAAAACCATGCAGAGGGTTTGCAGATCAAAGTTGCTTCCGCAGATTGCCGCAGCCGAAATGGTGCGCCGAATTTTCTGCGGCAGGGTGTTAAGCCTGCGGAAAATGGCTTCCATTTCATCTGCTGGCGGATTTTGGGCAACATCTGCATTGATCGGAAAAGCTTCCTCAAAGTTTGAAAGCGGGTTTTTGCTTTTTTTGCTTTCAGCCTGCAAATGCCCAAGGGTGTAAAAGGGGTTTCCCTGGGTCCTGCCAAAAATTTCATCTGCAAGGCCCTGGGCGGATTTGCCGTCCATGTTAAGGCAGTCGGCTGTCATTTGGCGGATGTCCTGCCTGGATAGATTGCCGATTCTGATATGCTTTAATTCAATGCTTGAGTCGGGGGCCTTTTTCAAAAGCTTTTGAACAGGGTGGTTTTCCGGGCATTCCTCCTCCCGAAAGCAGGCAACAAAAAGGCACCCCTTGGGCAGGCTTGTAAAAAGAAAATGCTCCAGCCATTCAACAAGGCTCTCATCTGCCCATTGCAGGTCGTCAATAAAGAGAAAGAGCGGCCTGTTTGGCCCGGCAAAAGCCTCAAAAAAGGCTCCCAGTGCAAGGTTCATGCGGTTTTTGGAATCGTGGGCCAATAAGTCGCCGCCACCAGCATGGGCATCGCCCACAAGGGCCTTGGCCTTTGGGGAAATATCCGTTACCGCACCCGCAGCATAGCCAAGGGCGCCGGAAAATCTTCTTCGGATTTCCTCCTGCTGCTCCTGGGGCAGGGCCATTGTCTGCTGAACAAGGTCCTCTATTGATTGGGCCACGGCCTCGTAAGGCGCGTTGCTTTTGGATGCGGAGGTTTTTCCGTAGGCACAAAAACCGTTTTCACTGTTTGAATTGGCAAGAACCCTTTTGACAAGAGCTGTTTTGCCAACGCCCGCCCTGCCGGAAACAAACAGCGCACAGCCCTGGCCGTTTTGCGCGGATTCCTTCAACCCATTGATGAAGTTCACCTCCTCATGTCTTCCGTAAAGCTTGGTGGGCGGGAAAAACAGGATTTCGCGCTCCAACCCTGCTGAAGAATGGCGCTCCCTGCTGCCGGAGCGCATAAGGTGAAGGCAATGCTCAATGTCTTTTCGCAAAGCGCGGGCGCTTGGGTATCTGTCAGAAGGGTTTTTGACAACAAGCCTTTCAACAATTTCGGCAATTTGGGGCAGTTGGCCAAAGGGCTTTGAGGGCAGAATTGCAGGCTCATCTGATTGGGCGAAGGCCAGCCATTGCTCCGGGGAATCGCCTTTGGCGAGGGGATGGCCCGTGAGCATCTCGTAAAAAATTGCCCCTAAAGCATATAGGTCGCTTCTTGCATCAACCGGGCGGTTTTGCCCTGATGCCTGCTCCGGCGAAAGATACTGGACAAATCCTGAAAGGAGCCTTGGTTGCAACTGAACAGGGTCATTGATTGCGGTTTCGGATGCAAGGCCTGGGCACAGAAGGCGCAATTCCAGGCTTTGGGAGTTGAGCAGAAAAGCGTGGGGCGCAATAAAGCTCAATAATTCCACCTGGGAGTGGATAACTTCAAAAATTTTGGCTGCCTCAAGGGCCACAGAAAGGAAAAGAACAGGCTCTTTGTAGGGCGCGCCAAAGCTCCAGGTAAGGGGCCTGCCGCCAAAATCCTCATAAACTGCCTGCACCTTGCCCTTATAATTCTCCATGCGCACCGGCGCAACAACCCCGGCGGAAAAGCGCCCTGCAAAGGCAAATTCCCTTTCCAGCATTTTTGCTTCTTCCGCCGACTGGCTGCGCGATGCCTTTACAATTTGCCAGCCAGGCTTTTGAGGGCAATAGCCCAGGCCGCAAATGCAGTGCTGCTCCACAAACCAGGGCTGGCGGATTGTAACAAAAGCCTCTCCCATTGCAAAACCCTACAAGCAGCCTGAAAGGTGAATGCGCCCGATTTTTGCAGCCATTTGCATAACCCTTAAATTGCTCATTTATTAATGCAACTGATAACTACTCCATACATCTTTACTTTTCAAGCTTTTTGCAAGCAGGAACCTTTTGCGGCTGTGCCTGCCCTTATATTAAATAAATACCACAAAGGACACGCTTTTGGAAAAGCCTATTTTTTAAAGGGAGGGCGGGTCGTTTTAAGATATTGTTGGAAAATTGCTGTCAGCCCTT
>JASEHB010000490.1 GCA_030018745.1 Desulfatibacillaceae bacterium
TTCATATTCCCAAAAGCCGGGCCGCAAACTGCCCTACACATGGGAGCTTATTGACATGGGAGACTTGCTGGTGGGGGTCAATACCCTTGTGCCAAACCGCCTTGTCAAAAAAGCTGCCCAGGACGGGGCAATTAAAACCCTGTCGGGCTATTCAAGCGTGAAATCTGAAATCAAGGTCTTTGACCACTCCCGCATTGATCTTCTCTTTAGCTCGCCGGGCCGCAGGGACTGCTTTGTGGAGGTGAAAAACTGCACACTTGTTGAAGGGGGCCTTGCCCTTTTTCCCGATGCTGTTACAACCCGCGGGAAAAAGCACCTGGAGGATTTGACGGCCCTTGCAGGCCAAGGCAAAAGGGCGCTTATTTTCCTGCTTGTCCAGCGCATGGATGCATCTGCCTTTGCCCCGGCGGATGCCATTGACCCGGCCTGGGGAGCCGCCCTGCGCAGTGCGGCAAATGCGGGGGTGGAAATTGCGGCCTTTGACACAGCCATATCAACAGAAGGCATCCGCATGGGAAAAAGCCTGCCTGTGCTTCTTTAAAAACAGATAGTCATAAAAGTTGCTATCTAACTTCAATTTTGTTAGACCAGCCTACCATGAGTCCTACTTCCTGGCAGGCATAATTTTTTTAAACTATCAATACGCAAGGAGGCTGTATGCCTAGCACAACTAACAACAACTTGGTTGGAACTGCTGGTGAATATTATGTTTGCGCTGAACTTTGTCGCCAAAATATTCTTGCCCTTATTACCCCTAAAAACAACCCTCTCTTTGATATCCTGGCTTCTGATACTGAAGGGAAGCGTTCCATAGCTATTCAAGTAAAAACGATGTCACTCAAAAATGATCAGGGATGGAAACTTAGCTCTAAAATGACAGTCAAAAAAAACAATCCCAACCTATTTGTCGTTCTTGTGAATATGAAGGATTCTGGTGGAAATGATTATTATATTTATCAGCATGATGAACTTGCCAAAAAGCTTGAAATAATTTATAATAATTATATCAATACGCCGAAAAAAGACGGTAGTACAAAAAAAGAAGTTGGCTTTAGATGGTTTGATTTTAAGTACTTTGAACCTGAAGACCATGCCAGACTTAATAAGTGGAGTCTCCTTGGTTTTTAGCGATTTTTAATATCAATAAGGTTCGTTTCTACGAACAAAGGATTTTTTCATGGGACTTTTGTCCGGATCCAGCTCATTTGCCCGCTACAAGATAAACGGACCCATTGCCGAGCCGCTTGTGGAAACCGTGCGCCAGGCCCTTGCCCAAAACACGGTGGAAGATATTGACAACAAGCCCGAAGAAAAAACCCTGGGCTGGGCCAGCTTTGAAAAGCCCTTTGTTCAGGACATGACCCAGGCAGACATTGTCATAGGCCACTACCTTGTTTTTTCCTTGCGGATGGACAAGAAAACCCTGCCTGCAAGGGTTTTGCGCCAGCACGCCATGCAGGAGACCCAGAAGCGCCTGGCAGCATCGGGCCGGGAATTTTTGTCCAAGCAGGAAAAGGAGGAGGTCAAGGAGCAGGTTACCAAGCGCCTGTTTGTGCGCCTGCCGCCGGTTCCCTACTTTTTTGATGTGCTCTGGAACATGGATACAGGCATTGTGATCTTCTTCTCCACCCAGAAGGCGGCCCGCGAAGCCTTTGAATCCCTTTTCTTCAAGAGCTTTGGCGTTACCCTGATCCCCCTGTACCCCTTCACCTGGGCGCAGGTTTCGGCAGGCCTTGACGAGGATGAGCTGCTTGAGCTTGAAAAACTTGTACCCGCGCCATTTGTGGAGTGAAAAATCATGATGGATGTTGCTGTTGCCCTGCGCCGCTATTCATTTTTAGGCCCGGAATTTCTTACCTGGCTTTGGTTTATAACGGAAAACAACCCGCAAGCTGTTGAAAAAGCTGCCGGAGAGCCTGTGACAATAACTGTGGGCAACCGCATTGTTGCAGAAAAAAGACGCCGGGATTCCGTGGAGCGCGTTGCCATAAGGGGTGATGAGGCCCAGATGGAAGAGGGACTCATGGCCCTGAAAAAAGGTGCGCTGGTAACAGATGTCAACCTGGAGATGGAGCTTGGGGATTCCCAGTGGCGCTTTTCCATAAAAGGGGAAACATTGGCCTTTTCTGCAATGCGCACTCCTGCCACCGGGCCGGTGCACAAAGAGGAAGAGCTTGAGGGCGCAGTCCTTGAAAAGGCGGCCCTGCTTGAAAAGCCGCTTCAGATAATGGAGAGGATTTTCTTTGCCTTCATAAAAGAGCGCATGGATGATTCATGGAACAACACCCGCAGGGCTGTGCGAAAATGGCTTGAGGCTTGAGCCGGACGCTTTGGCTTCAGGGAATGTCGCGCATGGGCTTTGGCATAGCAGCGAAAATGCCTTTGACCACACCATAGGGCCTTTAATGAGGGCCACCCGACTCCATTGTTCGCAACTTGGTATGCATGTTGTTTATAGCAAAATATAACTATTTGATAATATTTAAAGTTTTTTGAAAAGGGGGTGCGGGGGGAAAACTTTTTTCCAAAATCAAGTTTTCCCCCCGCTTTCTTGCT
>JASEHB010000491.1 GCA_030018745.1 Desulfatibacillaceae bacterium
GAATCGCGGGTGATGTAGCCCGCCTTCTTCAAGGCTGCGCGGAATTCCGGGTTGAACTCGGCAAGGGCTTTGGTGATGCCATGGCGCATTGCCCAGGCTTGGCCTGCGTATCCCCCGCCTTTGACCTGAACGGTCACATCAAACGAGCCTATGGTTTCCGTAAGCTCAAGAGCCTGGAGGGCGCGCTTCTTTGCGCTTTCCACCAGGAAGAACTCTTCCAGGGGCTTGTTGTTCACAGTGATTTTGCCGCTTCCAGGCTTGAGCCAGGTGCGGGCGACAGAGCATTTGCGCTTGCCTGTGGCATAAAAAACGGCGTTTTTATTTGTCATGAAAGACTGCTCCATTTTTTAAAAGGAGGGCGGTAAATCTCAAACCCTTGTATTGAGCGCCCTTAACCGTTGCTATTTACAAAAGGGCCTGCACTTTCCTTGAAGGCGGCAGGGCCTTGCATCAACCAATTTCCAGCGCCTGGGGCTGCTGGGCCTCGTGGGGATGATCCGGCCCGGCATAGACCTTGAGCTTTTTGTTCAAATCCCTGCCCAGACGGTTTTTGGGCAGCATTCCCTTGACTGCAAAGCGAATGAGATCTTCCGGGCGTTTGATGAGCAGGTTGCGGGCCGTGATGCTTGTCAGCCCACCAACATAGCCGCTGTAACGGTGATACTGCTTCTGGTCAAGCTTGCGTCCGGTAAGGCGGATTTTCTCGGCATTGATGACAATGACCCAGTCGCCTGTATCTGCATGGGGGGAATACATGGGGTTGAGCTTGCCGCGGATGCGGGCTGCAATCTGGGAGGCAACCCGGCCAAGGATCTTGTCCGTTGCATCCACCACAAACCATTTCTGCTGATTATCAGACGCCTTTGCAAAGGCCGTGTACTTTTTCACGGTAAACCCCTTAAAAAAATTGCCGGAGCCTTTGGGGCCTTTACCCTTTCCCCGCGGGCCTCTCCTTAAAAAACGGGCTTTAAGTGCCCTCCCAAACTTTACTTGATTAAAGAATTTGGCCCCTCATGTCAAGGGAAAAAATAAATTCAAAAAAATCCAGGCCAAATTAAACAGGCCAATCATGAGCGGAAAGGGCTTTTTTGCTCACTTCCCTGCAAAACTATTTTTGAGATGGTTCTATTTTTCTGCAACCCCTTTATCATGCAAACTGCCAGGAGATGGAGGCCACCAGGCGGAAGAGGTCTGGCAGGTGCGGCCCCACAAGGGTTTTGCCCGTGTTTAAAAGGGCCACGGATATTTCCTTTCTGGGGTCCGCCCAGGAGATGCAGTTCAAAAAGCCCACATGGCCGTAAGCATCGCCGCTGTAAAGCCCGTATATTCCCACAGGGTCCATGCCCAGCATCATGCCAGCGCCATAGGGTATGGGCAGCATGAGAATGCGGTCAATGTCGCGGGGATAGGTTTCGGTTACAGCCCGCTTTATGGATATCGGCTCGAAGATGCTGACTCCATCAAGCTCGCCGCCGTTTAAGAGCATCTGGTAGAAGCGGCACATTTCATCTGCCGTGGAATAAAGGTTGCCCGATGGAATTATGGCTTCGTAAAAGCGCTGGTCATTGGAGACCTCCACCACCTCGTCCCAGTCTGCTGAAAGCGCCCGGCGCACAAAGGGGCTTATGGGAAATGTAACCGGTACGCCTGTGTAGGAGTTTTTTGCGACACGGCCCAGATCCTCCCCGCGCACGCCGTATGTGAAGCTTGTAAGGCCAAGAGGCTTTGCTATCTCGTCTTCCAGAAAGCGGCGCACATCCTTGCCTGTAACCCTTCTTATTATTTCGCCAAGAATAAAGCCGCCGCTTATGGCATGATAGGCAAGCGCCCGGCGCAGGGGAGACTGATGCTTTGCATCGCACAGCACCCTCACCACTTCATCCCAGTCAAAGAGCTTGTCCTTGTCCACATCCGGCGGAAAATTGGGAAAGCCGCTGCGGTGGCACAGAATCTGCTGGATTGTGACCTTGTCCTTGCCCTTTTTGCCGAATTCGGGAATGTAGAAGGCCACCGGGTCCTGAAGGTGGATAAAGCATTTTTGCACCAGAAGGTGAATGCACATGGCGGTTATGGACTTTGAGGCGGAAAACCAGCACACAAGGCTTTCGGGCGTTGCAAGGGTTTTGGGTGCATCCGCCTCGTCCTCAAAGCCGTTGCCCTTTGTGTGGCCTATGGCCCGGTTTAAAACAACCTGGCCCTTTTTGCGCACGCACAGAATAATGGCAGGGTGCATGGCGCAGCGGTAAAGGCTGCAAACCCTGTCCCACACGGCGTCCACATTTTTTTGGGTAAGGCCCACAGAGCGGGGGTCTGCCTCTGTTGAAGGGTCAAAACTGATGACCGAATCAAGGTCTTTTGGTACCCTTATGCGGCGTAAGGGCGTGTATTGCCGCGCAAGGGCCTTTGCCGAAGCCAGCGCGCCCGCAAAGGCGGCGGAGTCTGCAATGCTTTTTGGAGAGGGCAATAAGGACATGGTTTCCCCTGTATGAAACAATAAAAAGAGCAGGCGCAGATTTGCTGCATCCCGGTCTGCAACAAAAAGCAGGAAGGGCT
>JASEHB010000492.1 GCA_030018745.1 Desulfatibacillaceae bacterium
CGCAACCGGCAAAACAGGTGCAGACCCCAAGGGATAACCCCATTGTCAGTATCTGAAGCCAGGCTGGGGTCAGTTTGAAACCAAGCTGCAGCCAAACTGGCAGGCAGCATGAACAGCTATTCCCCCAGAATCTTTACCCGTGCTCCGTCATGAAGCCTGTCACCAGGGTGGGTCACAACAACCTGCCCTGGCTCAAGGCCCTTTGTTATCTGAACCATAAGCCCGCTGCGCCGCCCTGTTTCCACCGCCTGCATGACAGCCCGGTTGTTTTCAACCACAAAGACCTGCCACTTGTCATCCTTGCGGAAAAGGGCGTTGGAAGGAATCTGTATAACGCCATCCTCCTCCCAAAGGATGAACCGCGCCTCAACCCGAAAGCCGTCACCCAGGTGCCTGCGCTCATCAGGCGGGCTGGTCAGCTCCACAAAAACGCCAACCCGCTGCTCGTCCACCCCCAGGGCCGAAACCCTTGTAAACCCGGCTGGCTCCACCCTGCGCACCCTGCCTTCCAGTTGCCCATCGCCCCCCCAGTGCTCCAGAATAACCCGCATACCTGGCCGCACCCGCACAGCCTGGG
The DNA here is from genome assembly GCA_030018745.1 of Desulfatibacillaceae bacterium. Classification (GTDB taxonomy): domain Bacteria; phylum Desulfobacterota; class Desulfobacteria; order Desulfobacterales; family Desulfatibacillaceae; genus JAGVAW01. The sequence goes on from JASEHB010000492.1 coordinate 578, forward strand.
ACGACAAGAGGTTGACCCGCACCTCCAGATCGGAAAAAGAGCCTGTTTCCAGAATGACCTCGCCTGCCGCAACAACCCCCTCATGGTGCCGCTCCCTTCGCAGCACCATTCCGGAGATGGGGCTTTTCACGGCAAGAGCGCGCCCATTTTCCGCCCGCTGCCCGGCAACTGCCTCCACCACAGCCCGCGCATTTTCCATTTCATACCTGGCAGCTTCAACAAGTGCCCTGGCAGCCCCCTTTGCAGCCAGGCTTCTGTCCAGATCGTTCTGATACCTGTCCAGGGCTGCCTGCGCTATGACCCCCCTTTCAAAAAGCCGTTTCTGGCGCTCCAGCTCTGTAAGGGCAAAGTTGGCCTCGTGGCCAAGCCTCTCAAGGTCGGATTGGGCAGCCTTCATGCGCGAACGAGCCGCTTCAAGGCTTTCGCGGGCCTGGCCCATTGTGCGGGAATCCAGGGCCTGGGCCAAAGACGGCTCGATGAAAAACAGAATATCGCCGGATGCCACCCTGTCGCCAGGCTCCAGATCCACCCGGCGCAGGTATCCGCTGACAGGAGCTGTGACAATGTGGGTGAAGCGCAGGCAGGTAAAGCCCTCGTCTTCTGCAAACTCTGCAAAGTATCCCTGCTCAACACGGCTTGCGCTCACAGGAACAGGGGATGGCATAAGGGCAATGACCAGCAAAGCCAAAAAGCCCAGGACACACAAAAGGACAATTATCTTTTTTGTCATTGTCAAAACCTCTTTGCTGCTATTCTGTTTTCAAAGCCGCAACCATATCCAGGCGCCGGATTCGCCGTGCAACAAAAAGAAGCGAAAGCCCGCAGGCAGCCAGAACCCCCAGCGCCGAAAATGCGAACACTCTTGGAGTAAGGACAAAAGGCAGCCGGAAAAGGTCTGTGCTTATGGCCTGGTTGAGCAGACAGGCAAAACCTGCCCCCAAAACCCACCCTGCGGGTATGGCCGCAAGGGTGAGCCAAACGACCTCGCCCATGAGTATCCAGGAAACCTCCCACCGGGTAAACCCCATCACCCTCAAGGTGGCCAGCTCCCTTTCGCGCTCGGCAAAGGCTATGCGCACCGTGTTGTAAGCAAGGGCAAAGGCTATGGACCCGGCCATGACCAGGAGAATGGCCATGAATACCAGAATGGTGTCCTCAATGTACTCGCGGATTGATGCATCGGCTTGGGATATGAGTCCTATTCCGGCGATTGAGGGAATTTCCCAGAGCCGCCTGAACAGCTCGGCCTGTTGAGCCGAATCCGATAAAAGCCAGGCCCCTGATATGGCCGGGCCTTCCCGCAGAATGCTGTTGAGCGCGGCCCGATTCATGTAAGCGCCTGTTCCGATTGGCTCCTCCACAATGCCTGCCAGGGGTATTTCCAGAATGCGGCGATGCCCCTCCATTATTTCAACGGTTACAAGATCACCGGGGCTTAAACCCAGGTAGTCGGCAAGGTAGCCTGTCAAAAGAAGGCCATCTGCCGGCATGGCGACAGGTTTGAAGTCCTTGTCGAGCACAAGGCGCAGCCTGGGCGTTTCCTCAAGCCCCAGAATGGCTGTCAGATATTGGCGTCCGCCGTTTTTCAACCTGACCGGCGCGCTGCGATAAGGCTCCACAAAGCGCACACCCGGCAGGGCCGCCAGCTCCGCCTTGGCCCTTTGGGAAACCTGCTCGTTGAAACTTATGTGCAGGTCCATTTTCTGAACCAGCCGGTACTGGATATCCAGCATATAGGTTACTGAATCGAACTGGAAGCTGCCCACCACAAGCAAAGAGCCTGAAAGGGCAATGCCCAGGACGGTAAGGGAGGCCTTTAACCTGTACCGGGATATGTTTCTCAAAATGATGCGCCCCGGCGCGTTGAGAAGGCCTCCGATAAATGACTGCTCAAGCCACCCTTTTTTGAACCGCTTGGGAGCAGGTGGCCGCATGGCTTCGGCAGGCGCCTGCCTCACCGCT
>JASEHB010000019.1 GCA_030018745.1 Desulfatibacillaceae bacterium
GACAGGCTTTTCCGGACAGGACACTATTTAAGGAGCAGGTTTTTAGAAAATGGGACTTATAACCGTTGAGCAGGCAATAGAGGACTTCCGTAACGGCAAAATGGTGATAATGGTGGATGACCCTGACCGGGAAAACGAGGGGGATCTGGCCATTGCAGCGCAGTTTGTAACGCCGGAGGTCATCAATTTCATGGCAAGGTATGGCCGGGGGCTTATTTGCCTGGCCCTTACAAAGGAAAAGGCGGATTCCTTGGATTTGCCGCCCATGGTGGGCAACAACACTTCGCCCCTTCAAACGGGCTTCACCGTGTCCATTGAGGCCCGCTGCGGCGTCACAACAGGCATTTCCGCGGCAGACAGGGCTGTTACAATACAAACAGCCGTGGCCGATGACGCCAAACCTTCAGATCTGGTGAGGCCGGGGCATATCTTCCCCCTGCGCGCCCGGCGCGGCGGGGTCATTGTCCGCACGGGCCAGACCGAGGGAGTGGTGGATCTTGCCCGGCTGGCTGGCCTTAAACCCGCGGGAGTCATCTGCGAAATAATGGACGATGACGGCACAATGGCGAGAATGCCATCTCTGGAGAAGTTTTCCGCAGAGCATAATCTGGGCATTGTTACCATTGCAGATATAATAGAATACCGGCTCCGCACAGAATCCTTCGTGCGCCGGTCCGCAGAAACAATTCTGCCCACCAGGTTCGGCGGCGATTTCAAGGCCATTGTCTATGAAAACGATGTTGACGATCTCCTCCATGTGGCTCTGGTGAAGGGCGAAATAAAGCCTGACGAGCCTATTTTGGTGCGGGTTCATTCCGAATGCCTTACAGGCGATGTTTTCGGGTCCATGCGCTGCGACTGCGGCGAGCAGTTTCTAAAGGCCATGAAAAAGATCGAGGAGGCTGGTTCGGGCGTTGTTCTCTACATCCGCCAGGAGGGGCGCGGCATAGGCCTTGTGAACAAGATAAAGGCTTATGCGCTTCAGGACCAGGGCCAGGACACTGTGGAGGCCAACGAGTCGCTGGGTTTTGCCCCGGATTTGCGCAACTACGGCATTGGCGCGCAGATATTGAGGGATCTGGGTGTTGGCAAGATGCGGCTTATGACAAACAACCCCAAGAAAATGGTGGGCCTGGAAGGATACGGCCTTTCTGTTGAGGAGCAGGTACCCCTTGAGGTTGCCCCAAACCCCCACAATGTGAAATACCTCCAGTGCAAGATGCTCAAAATGGGGCATCTGCTGAACAAGGAAAACTTCCGGTAAACAGGAGTCATGATTAATCCGGTTTATGGCTCAAAGGAGGCAGGATGCCCCGTTTCATTGAAGGAAACATAACGGCCAAGGGAAAAAGGTTCGGCATTGTGCTGGGCCGTTTCAACGACTTTATTTCCGACAGGCTTCTTGGCGGGGCAATGGATGCCCTCATCCGCCTTGGCGCAGATGATGCTGACATTGATGTTGCCAAGGTGCCAGGAGCTTTCGAGATTCCCCTTGCAGCCAAGAAGATGGTGGCAAGTGGCAGGTATGATGCGGTTATCTGTCTTGGGGCCATAATCCGCGGGTCCACGCCGCATTTTGACTTTGTGGCTGCCGAGGCATCCAAGGGCATTGCCCAGGTGAGCCTGGATTCGGGCGTTCCTGTGCTTTTTGGCGTGCTCACAACAGACACCATTGAGCAGGCCATTGAGCGCGCAGGCTCCAAGGCGGGCAACAAGGGCTGGTCAACGGCCATGGCCGCCGTGGAAATGGTCAACCTTCTGGAAGCCATGTAGCCGGTTAACAGGGCCGCAATTCAGAAGGGCAGGGGGTTTCTCTCCCTTTTGCATTCCTGCTTGCGTAGCCGGAGAGGGCCTCCTGCGCCCGGCATATTCTGGTTTTTTTTGCTGTTTTCCTGTTGGCCTGCGTCCCAAGGGGCCAGGCCCTTTAAAGTTTTGCCCGGATTTTGATATGCCTACAAGCCGCCGCAGAAAAGCCCGTGAACTGGCCATGCAGGCCCTGTTCTATATGGATCAGAGCGCATTGGCCCCAGAGCAGGCCCTGCAACTTTTTGTCCAGCAGTATCCCCTTCCCAAACAGGTAGATCGTTTTTTTAACGAGATTGTTGCCGGAATCCTTGAAAACAGGCAGAGCATAGACAGCCTTATCGAAAAGAACTCCCAGAACTGGAAGCTCTCCAGGATGTCCGGGGTGGACAGGAATGTCATGCGGATTGCGGTTTTCGAGTTTTTGTTCAAACCCGATGTTCCCAAAACCGTGTCCATAAACGAGGCCATTGAAATAGGCAAGCGCTTTGGCTCCGAAGAAACAGGGGCTTTTGTCAATGGCATATTGGACAGCATAAGGATGGTGCTTGAAAAGGATAGTGGAGCGGCCCCAGGAAAAAGTTGAGGGGCGGCCCCAGGGAAACGATAGCTGCGTTGCACTGCGTCGGGCAGGGACTCGATGTACTAACAGTACACCTTCGTCCCTGCCCGGCTTGTGCGCCTTGCCATCCTTTCCCTGGACCCGCCCCGTGCGCCTGGAGCTTCCAGGCGGACGCCTGCTACGTTGCACTTCGCTTTGAAGCTTGGTCATGTACTAGTAGTACACTCCCGCGCTTCAAAACTCGCGCGCCTTGCATCCGCCTCGCCTGGAAGCGCCAGGGGCGCTAAAGATTGAATGAAAAGATGCAAAATCAGTAGGTTGGGTGGTTCTTGCGCGGAAAGCGCAAGGTTCACCCAACAAAACCACTAAAAGCCGGTTGACGACCTGGTTTGCATAATACAAGGTTGGGCTAGCGTAGCAAAGCTTTAACGCAGCCCAACAAAAAATTGACTTCAATTGAATATGTTTTTAGGAGCTTGTCATGTCCAATGCAGAAACCGCCCGGCAGGAGCTTGAATTTGATGTCCTGTTTGTGGGGGGTGGGCCGTCCTGTCTGTCCGGGGCCATACAACTTGCCAGGCTTGCCAGAGCTTTTGGGACGGAGCTTTCCATAGGCCTTGTGGAAAAGGCGGCAGCCCCCGGCGGGCACAGTCTTTCCGGCGCATTGGTGGATTCCGGGCCTCTGTTTGCCCTTTTTCCGGATTATTTTGACCGGGGCTTTCCCATTGAGACCCCCCGCATAAGGGATGCCCATTTTTTTCTTACGGAAAAAAGCTGGCGCAGATTGCCCTTTGTGCCAAGCTTTTTAAAAAATGAGCACTGCTTTGCCGCAAGCCTTTCCAAAATTGTTGCCTGGCTTTGGGAAAGGGCCGAGGAGGAGGGGGTTTACTGCTTTTCCGGCTTTGCGGGCCAGAATCTGCTTTTTGACGAAAAAACAAAAACAGTCAAGGGCGTGCGGGCAGGGGACAAGGGCAGGAGCAGGGATGGCGCCCCAAAGTCCAACTTTGAGCCGGGAGCGGACTTGAAGGCAAAAATTACGATTCTTGGTGAAGGCCCGCGGGGCACCCTGCTAAAGGAGCTGGATGAAAAAACGGGCGTTTTTGCAGGCCGTGCACCCCAGGTTTTTGAGACCGCCATCAAGGAAATAATAGCTCTGCCCAAGGGCCATCCCTTTTTGGGCGGACAGGCCAATGCCCTTCATTTTGCGGGCCATCCCCTTTCAGGCTGGGCGCGTGGCGGCGGTTTTTTATACCGCATGGGGGCCGACAGGGTTAGCCTTGGCCTTGTGCTGGGACTCGATTACCAGGACCCGGCGGCAGACCCGTATGCCGCTTTTGAGGCATTCAAGCATCATCCCCTGGTGGCCAAGGCCATAAAGGGCGGCTCTGTGGAGGCCCAGGGCGCAAAAACGCTGAACACGGGCGGTTGGTATTCCATTCCCCGGCTCTATGCCAACGGAGCGCTTGTTGTGGGGGAGGCTGCCTCCCTTGTGGATGTAAGGCGGCTCAAGGGAATTCACACGGCAATGGAATCGGGCATGGCTGCTGCCCGCACGGCCCTGGCCGCCCTTTTGGCGGATAATGTGAGCAGCGAGGCTCTTTGTGCCTACCCAAGGCTGCTTGCCAAAAGCCCCTACTGGGGCGACCTTTATGAAGGCCGCAACACCAGCGCGGCCCTGGCCCGAAAAAACGGGGCAGGGCTTGTGCACCTGGCAGCCCAGTTTGCAACCCGCGGCAGGGGCATTGCAGACCCCCTTTCCCGGAAAAAAGACTGCCATACTTTAAAGCCCCTTGGCCGGGCACGGAAAAAGGCTCCGGTTTTTGGCCCCTTTGGGTATGACAATGTATTGAATTTGGACAAAAGCACAGGTGTTTTCCTTTCCGGGACAAAGCATGAGGAGGACAGCCCGGATCATCTGTCAATTCCTAACCCTGATCTCTGCACAGGCCTGTGCCTTAAGCTGTTTGGCTGCCCCTGCACGCGCTTTTGCCCTGGCGGTGTCTATACCCTTTCCCAAACCGAGCAGGGGCCAAGGCTTGTGAAAAGCCCATCCAACTGCCTGCACTGCAAAACCTGCGACATAAAGGATCCTTTGGGCAACATAAAATGGGCCTGCCCGGAGGGCGGAGGCGGCCCCAACTGGCAGTTTATGTGACCAGGCTCTAACCGGAACTGTGAAGGTTCTCACTAAAAGCGTTTTTATTCTTGCTCTGTCGGCAAAACCTGTGCTACGGCTTGAAATAAATAGGGATTTGGATTTTGGGCCCGGGCAGGGATAATGACAATTATATTTAATTTATACTCAAATCCCTTGACTTTGACCTTTATTGCAGATAAAAAACCAGTATAGACAACGAATTTACAAACCAAATGCAAAGCTCCAACAAAGCAGCATTCTTTTTTTGTCCACGCACGGTATGCCCAGCGTCTGGGCCGGGGCAGCGGCTTTCGAAGTTTTTTAGGCGTTAAAGGGCAGCGGTTGAAGCCAGGCGATCCGACCTTTTTTAAGGTATTTTGCAATCCGTTGGGGTTTCGGGCCGGGCCAGGACGATTTTAAGCTTAAGGCAGCAACGGGCAGGGCCGATAAGCGCAAAAAAAATCTGCTTTCCCACAACCAGGGCCTGTCTTGCTCCATAAAGTCTGGGGTCTTTAATGACACGAAACAAGCTCAAGCACTTTAGAGAATCCCAGCTTTTAAGCAAGGCTGAACTGGCGCGCCGCGCCGGCATTTCCCCCATCACCCTTGACCGTATTGAAAAAGGTCTGCCCTGCCGCATGGAAACCCAGCGAAAGATACTCGATGCCCTGGGCCTCAAACCCAGCCAGAAAGCCAGAATATTCGACGAGTGAAAAAAGGCCATGGCACTTTTTAAGAAAAGCGACAATCTGATCGGACTGGACATCGGCTCTGGCGCAGCCAAGGCGGCCCTGATTTCTGAAGTCAAGGGCATCCGTCGGCTGGAGCGTTTCGGCATTCTGGAGATGCCCCACGGCGCCATTGAGGACGGCATGATAAAGGACCCGGAGGCTGTTGCCCAGGCGGTCCGGGATCTGTGCGCGTCTGCCAACATCAAGGAGCCAAATGCAGCCCTTTCGGTTTCCGGGCACTCGGTCATTGTAAAGAATATCAATGTTGCCAAGATGACCGATGAGGAGATGCAGGAGAACCTTCAGGTGGAGGCCGAGCAGTACCTGCCCTTTGATGTAAAGGATGTCTATATGGACTTCCATGTGACAGGCCCGGTGCCTGAAAAGGAAGACCAGATGGGCGTGGTGCTGGTGGCAGCCAAGAAGGACACGATTGACGACTATGTCAGCGCTGTGGAAATGGCAAACATCCAGCCTGTGATCATGGATGTCGATGCCTTTGCCCTGCAAAACATCTACGAGCTTGTTGCGGAGAATTTCGAGCAGATAGTGGCACTTGTTGACATCGGCGCAACCAAGACCAATGTCAACATAATCAAGGGCCGCAATTCCGTGCTCATTCGGGATGTTTCCATGGGCGGCATACAGATTACCCAGGAAATAATGAGCCAGGGCGGTTGCTCCTTTGACGAGGCCGAAGACTGGAAGACAAATCCGGAATCAGCCAAAATGGATAAGGAGGAGCTTTCGGACATAATTGCCCTGACCAGCGCCCGCTGGTGCGAGGAGATCCGGCCTGCCATCGATTTTTTCTATTCCTTGAACGAGGAGAGGCCCGACAAAATAATTCTCTCCGGCGGCGGAGGCCTGGTTTCAGGCTTCAAGGAGATGCTTGCGGCTGAAACGGGCATCCCCGTTGAAGTTCTGAACCCCTTTACCGCCCTGGAAGTCAATGAGAGCCAGTTTGAACCATCTTATCTCAAGCGTGTGGCACCCCAGGCTGCAATAGCACTGGGTCTGGCGCTGCGGAAAGTGGCTGACAAATGATCCATATTAACTTACTTCCGTTTCGCTCCGCCCGAAAGCAGGAGAATGTCCGCAGGCAGGTGGTTATTTTTGTGGGCAGCCTCTTTGTGATCGTACTGGCGCTTGTCTGGGGCCAGACCATTTTGAGCGGCCAGGTTGCAACCTTGAGGGAGGAGAAGGTTTCTGCAGAGAGAGAGCTGGCGCATTTCAAACAGATTGCCCAGCAGGTGGATGAGCTTCGCACGCACATTGAAATGGTGCAGCAGAGGCTCAATGTAATCACCGTTCTGCAGGAAGACCGGGCCAAGCCCGTACTTTTGCTTGATGAGATGACAGCTCTTGTCATTCCCAAGCGTATGTGGCTCACAAACCTTGAAGACGGTGCAACATCCATAAACCTGAAGGGAATGGCAGTGGACAACCAGACCATTGCCTCCTTTCTGAAGAATTTGGAAGATTCGGGGCGTTTCTCTTCTGTGGACCTTGTTTCCATTGTCCGCCCTGCCGGAGGAGGCCCCTTTTCCCAGTTCAAGGAGTTTGAAATCATCTGCCGTAAACCGGCGGCATAAAACCTGTTTGAGGTTTCCATTGTCCGCCCTGCCCAAGGGCAGCAAGGATTTGCAGGCAGTTTGTGTTTAAAGCAGTTTCCCAAAGCGTATAAGGAGCGGCGTGATGGCTGAAAATCAAAAAGGCGCAGCCCAGTTGCTTGAGCAGGCTGTTGACCGGATTTCAGCGCTTACCCAGGTGCAGCGCATCATTATCTGTGCAGCGGTTTTTGTGCTGGTTGTCGGCGGCTTTGTCTTCCTTTTTTATAAGCCTGCCCTGGAGGAAAAGAGCGAGTTGTCCACGCAGGTTGACGACCTTAAGAGGAGCGTTGCCAACTACAAGCGTGAGGCTGCCAAGCTCGACACCTTCAAGGCCAGGAAGGAGGAGGTCGAGCTTCAATACCAGCAGGGCTTGAGGCTTCTGCCCAACCAGAGGGAGGTTCCTGCGCTGCTGGCAGGCATCTCCAAATCCGGTCAGGACAGCAACCTGGAGTTTCTGCGCTTCCAACCCCACGGTGAAGTTGTAAAGGATGTGTTTTCCGAAATGCCTGTCTCCATTGAGGTTGTAGGCTCCTATCACAACATTGCAATGTTTTTTGACAGGGTTTCCAAGCTGTTTAGAATAGTCAACATCCGCGATGTCCGCATTGCGCCGGAGCGCGGAGGCCCTCCGGGCCAGTTTTCGGGCAATCTTGTGGCAAGCCTTCAGGCCGTGACCTATCGTTTTATTGAACCATCCAAGCCGGGTGAGATAAAAAGTGAGTAAGCCAACGCGCAAAAGAGCTTTTTCCACGGGGGCCGGCCTGTTTTTTTCTGTTTTGCTGGCCTTGGCGCTTGTGTTTGGCGCCGGATGCGGTCAGAAGGAAGATGTTTTGGAGCAGCAGCCTGTAGAGGTCTCCAAGGTGGTGCGAAAGCCTGTGGTCCGCGCCCCCTTTCCGGAGGACACGGTTGTTGTGGCCGTCAGGCCGTCCGAGACGCCTTCCGAACCCCTGCCCGCGCCTCCTGTTCCGGTTCCAGATTCAGTTGTGGAAACCATTCCAGAACCGGCACCCGTTCCTGATGACATCCCCATGCCCCTGCCTGCTCCTGATGCAGAGCCGGTGTCCGAGAGGATAGACATTGTGGCGGATGAGCAGGAGGATCCCATTTTATTTGCAGACATAGGGGAAGTGTCCCTGGATCTGGGCTACACCTACAATCCGGCGGGCAAGGTGGACCCCTTCATGCCTCCCATCCAGCAGCAGGAGCGGGTTACGGCAGATGCAACCCCGGAGGTCCGGCGGCGCACGGCGCCCCGGACACCCCTTGAGCGATTCGACATCTCCCAGCTTAAGCTGGTTGCGGTTCTCCGCACGGGCGATGAGGCAATGGCCATGATTGAGGTGCCTGATGGCAAGGGCCATGTGGTCCGGCAGGGGAGCTTCGTGGGTGACAAGGACGGACAGGTTGTTGAAATAAGTCGGGATAGGATACTTGTTGAGGAGATTGTCACGGATCTGTTGGGAAGGGTGACCAGCAGCCCCCAAGAACTAAGGCTTCAGAAGAAGGCCGGGGAATAGGGTATGATGCGATTAAACAAGAAGCAGTGCGCCTTTGGAATCCTGGTTGCCGCCGCGCTTTGGCTCGGCGCATTCGGTTGTGCGGCAAAAACGGCCCCCGTGCAGGATGCACCTTTGACCCCTGCAGCAGCGGACGCAGACACGGATAAGCGGCTGATAACAGGAATAGCTGTGGAGCAGACCGCCCAGGCTGTGGAGGTTGCCATCCAGGGCACGGAGATGCTCACCTACACGGCGGTCAAGTCGCCTTTCACCCAGGGGATTGTGCTTTATTTCCCTGAAACCGGGCTTGGCGGTATAAGCCGGAACATTACAGCGGGAAATTCCCTGGTGACCGGCATTATAAGCACACAGTCCGAGAGCGTTCCTGTGTCCTCAAGGGTTGAAATAGCCTTAAGCGAGGATGTCCCCTTTGAGGTGAGGCAGGAAGGGAGAATTGTAGTGGTCAGCCTGGGTGCTCCGGCTCCTTTGGCCACACCGGCGGCAGCCCCATTGCCTGCGGTTCTGCCTGCTTCCCAGCCCGCCCCGACAGCCCTTGAAAGGACGGACGCCCGCCTTGCCGAATACGAGGCTGCACCTGCTCCAGCGCCCAAAGGCCCGGCCCGTCTGCGCCAGATTGATTTTATTCAGGAAAATGACGGCAAGTCCGTGGTGAGAATCCGGGCGGACCGGCCTGTTGACTTTGCCGTGCGCCGCATCGGCGAAAGGCGGCTTCTCATGGATCTGCCGGGGGTTCATATTCCCGAACCACAGCGCCGCCCCCTTATCACCACCCGCTTTGATTCTGCGGCAGACCGTATCATCCCTGTTCAAAAGGATGACCAAACAGCCTCAATCTCCATTGAATTAAGGGAGTTTGTGCCTTACAGGGTGGACAGGAAGGATGGAGCCATTCTGCTTCATCTGGATGCCTCATCCATACCCCCAAGGCCCCAGGATTCTGCGGCACTGCCTTCATGGGAGGAAGTTGCCAAGGAGCCTGAAAAACCTCTGGAAGACATCATTGCAAGGCCTCGCGGCCTGGACATTCTGGACATGGGGGATCACCTTGGGCTTGCCGAGCCAACGGTTTTTACCGGCGAGAGAATCGCCCTGGACTTTTATCGCACAGATATCAAGAATGTTTTCCGCATTTTAAAAGAGGTTTCAGGGCTTAACTTTGCCATTGACGCGGATGTTGAAGGCGAGGTCACCCTGACCATTGACAAGCCCGTGCCCTGGGATCAGGTTCTGCACCTTATTCTTAAGATGAACCAGTTGGGCAGCGTGCGCACCGGCGATATTGTGCGGATTTCAAAGCTTGCCACCCTGGAGGCGGAATCAAAGGCCGCCAGGGAGCGCATTGAGGCGGAAAGCCGCAAGGAAGAGGCGCAGCGGGCGGCCAAGCTTGCACAGGAGCAGGCCCGCAAGGCCTCCCAGCCCCAGAGGCTGGAGTACATTCCCATCAACTACGCCAACTGCACGGAAGTGGCCGAGCACCTGGAAAGCTTTGAGGATGAGCAGCGCCAGCCAGCGCCGGATGGAGCCGGCACAGTGCTTGTTCAGGTGAGGCGCTTTCCCAACCTTCGTTGCGATGTTCGCACAAACACAGTCCTTATCATAGCCACAGAGGAAAACATCCGTGAGGCCAGAGCCATTGTGGAGCAGTTGGACAGGCCCACACCCCAGGTCATGATTGAGGCCCGCATAGTGGAGGCTTCCTCCACATTCCAGCGGGACATAGGCATTGACTGGGGCGGCAGCTCCGGCATTCAGCCCGGCGATGCCAGGGCAGGCCGCGGTCCCCAGCGCGGATATGACAGCCTGGGCGGCACCTATGGCTACAACTGGGCGGTGAATTACGGCATTGACGATACGGCCAACATCCTTGGCTTCAACTTCCGGCGGCTTGCAGGGCTTACCCCCTTCACTCTGGATGCAACCCTGGCAGCCCTTGAATCAAGGGGATCAGCAAAAATTGTTTCTGCCCCCAAGATACTCACCCTGGACAACAAGCAGGCCATCATCAAGCAGGGCATTGAATACCCCATTATCGTGCTTGATGAATCAGGCAATCCAACCACAGAATACCACGATGTGGACCTGCTGCTTGAGGTGACCCCGCATGTTACGGCGGACAGGCGCATCTCCATGAAAATAAAGACCACCAAAAATGACATCGGCGAGCGCATCGAGGGCGAAATCTCCTTCAGCACCAAGGAAGTACAAACAGAGCTTCTTCTTGATGATGGAGACACGGTGGTCATTGGCGGAATAATTAAAACCACCCGGCGCGACCAGGTGGAAGGCGTGCCCTGGCTTAACCGCATTCCGGTTCTGGGTTGGCTGTTCAAGAGCGACAGCGTTGTTGACAATCGCGAGGAGCTGCTGGTCTTCATAACACCCAGAATTGTGGATCTGGCGGAAAGATAGTCAGCCAGTTCAGGAACAAAGATTGTGTTTTATCCCAAGAGGGCTTTTTTGAAACCAAGCGCATCGTGCGGGGAAAATAGAGGAAACGGCAATATGAAGCGATACGAGGGAATTCTCATGAAGACAGGCAAAGCAAGATTTGCACTGTTCCTTTTACTGGGATTTACGCTGCTTCTCGCAGGCGCATGCGGACCCGGCGGCGGAGCCGAAGACCCTGCCCCAAGCCCTGCACCTGCACCCGTAGGTCCTGGTGCTGCCGCGCAGATTGATCTGCTGGCCAGCCGCGCCACCATCACAACCGATGATGTTAGCACCAGCACCATCACGGCTGTGGTCAAAGATGCCAAGGGTAATGTGGTCAACCAGGGTACCAGGGTGGATTTTGCCGCCCAGGGGCCTGCAGGGGCCTACGATGCCATTGCCCCCCGCAGCGCGCAGACAGATGACCAGGGCCGGGCAAGCGCGGTTTTGACAGCCCTTTCCTCTGCTGCAGCAGGAAACTATACTGTAACCGCCCGTTCAGGCGTGGTTCAGGCTTCAGGGGTAGTGCAGTTTACTGCATCCCAGGTGGCGAGTGTGGCTCTTTCCACAGGCGGCACCACCTCCATTGTGGCAAACGGCACTTCCACATTGAGGCTTGATGTTACTGCTGTTAACAGCGCCGGAACCCCCATGCCCGAAGGCACTGCCGTTACCTTTACCACCACCCAGGGCTTTTTTGCCGATTCTCTTGCTCCGGGCGGATTTGCAGCCACTACGGAAGTCGCAATTTCAGGCAGCGGGGGTGTTGCCTCCGTGCTGTTGTACAGCAGCACCAATCTTGGAACAGCAATAGTCACGGCATCGGTGGGCACCCCTCCCGGTGACCGCAACACCTCGGTTGCTGTGGAGTTCATTTCCGGCCCGGCAGCCCAGATTTTTGTAAGCGCACTTCCTGCCAACCTTCCCGCGGATGGGGCCAGCACAAGCAATATCCGCGTAACGGTTCTGGATGCCTGGGGTAATCCTGTGGCAGATGGAGCTTCCGTGGTCCTGTCCCTTGCCCAGGGTTCAGGTACACTTTCAACTCTTTCCACCCAAACTTCGGGCGGTCTTGCCACAGCGGTTTTCACGGCTCCAAGCTCCGTTCCGGCGGTCAACCCGGTTACAATTACAGCCAAGGCCGGCAATGCGCCGGATGCAACCACCAATATCAACCTCACCGGCCCCCAGATTTCGGGCATAAGCCTTTCTGCCAACCCGCCATCCCTGCCTGCTGACGGGGCAAGCACTGCCTTTGTAAGCGCCACGGTGAGCGTTACCGGCGGCGGTACAGCGCCGGATGGCACGGAAGTCAGCTTTTCCATTGTTGAAGGCGCAGGTGTCATCACCCAGAACCACACTACTGCCGGTGGTGTAGCCACGGCCATACTCACGGCCTCGTCCCAGGAGGGTACTGCCACAATCCGCGCCCAGGCAGGGGGCCGTCAGGCGGAGATGGAGATAGAGTACAAGCCCGGCAAGGTGGAGGTTACAGCCACGCCCAACACGGTTCTTGGAACAGGCAGGGAAACATCGTCCGTTGTAGCCCAGGTGTCCCAGGCAAACGGCCTGCCTGTTACCAATACGCTCATAGTTTTCAGCTTGAGCAATGCGGACATGGGTTCTTTAAGCCCCACATCCGCCCTTTCCGATGACACGGGCAAGGCCCGCACAACATTTACCGCAGCAAAATCAGGCGGCACGGTTGTTGTAACTGGCACATGGACAATGCAGTCGGGTACCCAGGTGCGCGGCTCTGCCAATATTTTTGTGCAGGCGGCCCCGGCCATTATAAATGTTGCAGAAGGCTATCCTGCCCCCACGGCGGTGAGCGTGCGCGGCCAGGGCGGCGAAACCACCAGCGTGATTGTGTTTGAAGTGCGGGATGCCCAGAACCAGCCGGTTGCAGACGGTTACAGAATAAACTTTTCCATCCAGACCGGCCCCAACGGCGGCGAAAGCCTTGTGCCCAACTTTGCCTTCACCCAGAGCGGGCAGGTTAGCACAACGCTGCGCAGCGGCTTCAAATCCGGCCCGGTGAGCATAAAGGCCACCTACCACAACGACACCCAGGTTACCGTTACCACAAGCAGCCTTGCCATTGGCAACGGCCCGCCTGTGGGCGAGGCATTCGGGCTTTACTCCTATTATCGCAACCTTTCCGGCCTTAACCCCCAGTCCGTCAATTTACAGACCACGGTTCTGGCCACGGTAGCGGATGTTGTGGGCAACGCAGTGCCGGACAACACGGCCATTGCATTTAAAACCTATAACACGGGCGGCAAGTTCCCCAATCCTGCAAGCGCTCCCACCATGGACGGAAACGCCACCATTTTATTTACGGCCATGCCACCGCCTAACCCTATTGGGGGCTTTGTATCCCTCACCGCAGAGGCCACGGATGGCGGTCGCACAACCAGGGTTACAAGCATTTCTGTTGATCCCATGTCACTAATTGACCCGGCCAGCATCACTCTCTATGCGGCAACCAATGGAGGTGGTGTTTACAAGTCAACGA
>JASEHB010000020.1 GCA_030018745.1 Desulfatibacillaceae bacterium
AGACGGGCGGCCAGACACTTGACCTGACTGCCACCACGGTGGACGGCAACATCACGGCCACCAACGATGCTGATTTGACTGCGACCAATGTTGCGGCAGGCGGGGCAGGCAGCGATGTCACCCTCACCACCACCAACGGCGGCAACATAATCATTGTGAGCGTGACCGCGGGTGACAGCATTATCATCAATGCAGACGGCTCGGTGATAAGCGGCGGAGCAGGCGGTGTGGAGGTGTCCGGCGGAGCGCTTGAGATTTACGCAATCAACGGCATTGGCGATGACGGCGGAATTGCTGGAGCCAACATGGCAGCAGCCCTCAAGACGGCTGTGTCCCAGTTGGCGTTGCACACCGTGACCGGCGATATCCGGGTTGTGAACACCGGTGCGCTGATCCTTGCGGATGTGGACGGCATTGCACCTGCGGTTGCGGTGGAGATCACCGGCGGCGGCGTCAATGACGACATTCGTATCATGGCGGCCAGCCCGCTGACAATAAACGGCACGGTCACCAACAACGGCGGCGGCAACATCGCCCTGGCGGCTCTTGGCAACGCTGTTACCGACAACCTTACCATCAACGCGGCTGTCACAGCCACAGGCGGCAGCGGCAATATTGACCTGTACGCAGGCCACGATATCCTGGTCAATGCCGATGTAACCGCAGCCAATGCAGGCAATGTCTCGGCTTACGCAGGCGAGGACTGGACAGATGCCACCCTGGATCAGGACGGCCATGCCCAGGGCGACATCGTCATGGCGGCAGGTACGACCTTCCAGACGGACAGCGGCGTTATCACCCTGGATGCGGCCCGCAACGCCACCATTGCCCGGCTGAATGTGGCCAACAACACCATTGCAACACCGGCAGGTGTTGTGAATGTGCTTGCCCGCACGGGCGCAATACTGGATGCGGATGGCCCGGCCATCAACATCAACGCCAACACCGTCAATCTGTGGGGAGCGGCCGGCATAGGTACGGCAGCCGACCCCATCGAGATTGAGGACGCCACACTGGTGAACCTGGCAAGCTCGGCCAACAACGCGGACATCTTTGTGGCCGAAACCTTGAACGCCGCGGCAACGGTTGTGCTAACCGCCGCAACGCTTGGGGTGGATGCTGACATTGACTTTAACCTTGTGGGTGTTGCCGGAAGCATTCTGAACCCCACGGCTGTAAACACCTTTGACGGCGGCATTGTTATCACGGCCCAGGATGCGGACATCGTGCTAAACGGTGGTGACGCAATCTTTGCCGGGGCCGGGGCACGCAGCCACCTTATAACCCAGGACATTGTTCTGACCACGCTCAACACGGGCGACATCATTCTCAACACGGGCGCAAGCGTGGCCACGGGCGACATGCTCCGGGCCGGTCTGCTGCCGCCCGAAGCTGGTTACAGCTCGACAACCGGCAGCATCCTTCTCACCTCGGCAGGATGGGTGATGGGTGATGGCGCTGGAAACGGCGGCACGGTGGCAACGGGTGACGCCTCTGCTGATGCAGGCATAGGGACGACTGTGGCGGCAACTTCGGGCCAGATCATTGTCAATGCAGTAAATGGAATTGAAGACATTGTGTTTGCCACTGGCTCGGCTCAAGTTATCAACGCCAACGCCAGCAGCGGCGCTGATCCTGCCTCTTCAGGCAACATCAATCTTAACGGCTCGCACATCGGGACTGCTGCAAACGCACTCTCCGTGGCTGCTGGCGTACCCACGGGCGGTACTGCAAACAACACCGGCGACCTTATTCTCACCACAACAGGCATCGGCGCTGCTGGCGACATCTATGTCACTTCAGCATCCCGCCTGGAGCTGGGCCTTATAACCACTGATGCCTCGGTGCAGACGGTGGATATACAGACCACTGGCGGTGCGGATCTTGTTAATGTGGTTGCCAACAACCTTGTGGGTGACACGGTCATCCTCACCGGCGACAGGGATGTGCTCTTTGATGCAAACTTCTCGGCAGGCGACCTCACGGTCAACGCTGGACGCACCATAGATAATGTCACCGGCGATGAGTGGATTGAGAGCACCAATGCAGACCTGAAGCTCAACCAGACTGACATTGCCTCAACCGGCGCTTCTGCAATTGGAACGAGCGCAAGCCCGCTTCTGGTGCAGGTGCCCAATAACAGCCTGGTTATCAGCACGGTTGGCGCAGACGATGCTGGCGACATCTTTGTGCGCAGCACCCAGGACTTGAGCCTTGGTCTTGTGACAACGGATGCGGCGACCAGCCAGACGGTTGTAATCAGCACGGCTGCCGGAAACCTTGTTAACGATGCAGCCAATATCCTGGCCAATGACACGGTTACGCTGAATGCTGCGGCGGATGCTCTCTTTGACGAGAACTTCACTGCCCAGGCGCTCACGGTCATTGCCGGCGGCGTAATTGACAATGTGACGGGTGACGAGGTTCTCACCGCGCCCACAATGACGCTGACAGCGGTTGATGGCATAGGCCAGCTTGGCGACAGCCTTGATATTGTCACCAGCACCCTTGCCGCCTCCACAACAGGCGCAAATGCAGACATCTTCCTGGCAAATGCAGCCATTGCCCCGGTAACGGCAACCCTTGCCACAGCGGGCGCGGGCGCGGACATAACCTACGACCAGACGGGCAACCAGACCCTTGGCATCACAAGCGCCACCACGGTGGACGGCAACATCATAATCACCAATGATGATGCGGCCATCACGGCAACCCTTGTAAATGCAGGCGGGGCTGCAAATGGTAATGTTTGGCTGTTTGGCGATAATGATGTGAGCGTGCTCAATGTTTCCGGCGTCAATGATGTGGTCATTGCAGCAGACTACGACCAGTACACCGGCGGCGACCAGACCGGCGCGCTGACCCAGCTTGCAGGCGGAGCAATCGCCAGCGCCAACGGCGGGGTGTACCTCTCCGGTGCAGGCATTACCGTGAGCAATGTTACGGCAGGCGGAACCTCCACCTTTGCAGGCGCGGGCGCAATTCCGGCCCTGGCTGTTCCGGCGGGCATTGTGGCTGTTTCCGGTGCAGACATCAACCTGGGTGCAGGCACAATCCGCACCACGGCCAATGACGGGCTTATACTCATGAGCGCGGGCCAGGACATAAGCAGCGTTGCCACGGGCAACCCCTACGCCGGAAATGGCAACATCATCCAGGTTGCTGGCGGCAGCATTGTTACAGAGGGTGTTGATGCTCATGTGGGCCTTGCTGCCAACGGCACTGTAACCTTAAACGGCGATGTGAACTCCACCGGCTCAACCAATGTGCTGGCAACAGACAGCATTGCTGTGAACACCATTACTGCGGGCGGCGGCATTTACCTGGACAACGCGGTGCTCATTGACCTGGTTGTTCCGGCTGCCACGGCGAACATCGTCATCAACGGAGATCTCTACGGCGGGGCCGCCATCAACGCGGTGCAGGCCTACGCCATGAACGACATCTTTGTTAATGACAGCGTGGGCGGCCAGGGCGATGTGGTCCTCATTGCAGATGCAGACGCCTATCCGGGCAGCGCAACCGCCGGTGACAACATGGGCGACTTTGTGCAGAGCGATGGGCTTATTTACAGCAATGCAGGCGGCGTGTTCATCGGCGGCATGAATGTGGACATCCACGACGACATCTGGGTGAACGGCGCTTCGGACTTTGCCGCAGCCCTTCCCGGCGACATAGGCGATGATGCAGGCCTTGTGATTGCAGCCGGAGGCAATGTCTTCCTGGATGCAGGCCTCATAATCACCGAGCACAATGACGGCCATGTGGCGATAGTAGCCGGAACAACCTTCGGCGGGGCAGCCTTCTTCCCCTATGATAACTGGACAAACGGCAACAGCGCCACCATCCGCCAGGATCTTATGAACACCATCCGCACAAGGGGTGCAGATACTTCCATTGACTTCATCGCAGGCGGTGATCTGGTCTCCCTGGCCATAGATCTGGACGGCACGGTCATTGCCACCGGCGACATCACAACAATTGGTCGCGGCGATATCAATGTTATAGACCTCACCGCAGGCAGGGACATTTACATGGACAACACCCTTACCCCTGCGGATAATCCGCTTGCAGCGGATATCAACATTGCAGGCACCCTGATTGTGGGCGACCACTTCGGCCTGCGGGACGGCGGGCAGCTTGACGCCCTTGCTGCACGCGATTTTGTGATGTGGGGTCAGGCCCTTGTCTCGGTGTGGAATGGCGATGCAAACATTGTTGCAGGACGCAATGCAGATATTGCCAGAATCAACCTGGCGCGGCCTGTGGGCAACAGCACTTCAGTGAACATCACAGCCGGTGCTGATGCGGCTCTGGTGGATGGCTTCATCCGCAACTCCAACAATGCGGTTGTCAATGTTGTGGCCGATAACCTCAACATGCTGGCCACAACGGGCATAGGCGAGGACGCCACGGCTGACGACAGGATTATCCGCACTGCGGTGACCAACCTCCAGGCCCAGACACTGGTTGGCGATATCTACATCATCGAGCAGGACGGCCTCACCCTGACGGTTGCCGGACCTCTGGCATGGCATCTTGCAGGCGCTGGCCTCTACACGGGTGATGGCTCCATCACCCTTGAAACCGGCAAGACTCTGGACGCGCAGACCAATGACGCGGCCATCGTGGCGATGGACAGCGCAAACAACGGCGGCACCTCCATCACCATAAAGGTGGCTGATGGAAACGCCCGCCTGCACAATGTGACAGCAGTTGACAGCAGCGCAGCCCCCTGGGACGCAACGGTAACGGTCAACGCCAAGGGCGACATAATGACCGAGGCTGGTTCACGCATCACGGCGGACAATGTGCGGCTCACGGCTGTAAACGGAATGAATGTTGACACCACAAGCGTCAACATAACCGCCGCCAACACGGGCAACGGCGACATTGTCATCCGTGACAACGCAGCCCATGTCCATGCAGGTGGGCTTGTGACAATCTACGACAACGGCATAGCCGCTGAAAACGATGGCAATATCAATGTGACCGTGGGCAATGCGGGTGTGGGCAGGCTGCTTGTGAACGCTCCTGTGCAGACCAAGGGTACAGGCAATGTCACCCTTACCTCGCATCAGGACATGACCCTTGAGGCCCGCATATCTTCAGGCGGAACCATTGATCTTACAAGCCTCAACACCAACATAAACCTTGGCGATGATGTGGACGGCTTTGGAACGGTAACCTTCCACAGCCCGGTTCGCCTTGTCAGCGCCCTGGCCCAGGAAACATCCTTTGTAACCAGCCGCAACGGCAATGTTGTCTTTGATGGCACCATTGACGGAGACGGCGTGGGCGGCAACCTTGCCCGCAACCTGACGGTGGATGCAGCAGACGGCATGGCCATCTTCAACGGCAACATTGGCGTGGCAAGCCCGGTTGGCACACTCACCGTGGCGGCTGCACGCGGCATAAACCTCAATGCCAATGTGGGTACTGTGGGAGCTGCCGGAGCCAATGTGGTGAAGTTTGAAAGCGATGTGCTTGTGGGCAACCCGGCTCCTGGCGCAGAGCGCATTGTCAATGCTACAACCAGCGCATCTTTTGACCAGGACCTTTCCGGTGCTTACGATGTGCACATCCTTGCAGGCGGCTTTGTTTCCCTTAACACCGTGGGCAACGGCGACAACCTCACACAGCTTAATGTGGATACGCCCAACCTGCGGCTCTGGGGCAATATGGCAGTGGACGGCAGCATCCTGCTGGATGGCGCCATTATCACCACGCTTATGGACAATGTGAGCATGGACACCACGGGCGCGGCCCTGGGTGATGACATCCTGTTCGCCAACCTCACCGGCAACAAGGGCCTTACCATAAAGGCCGGGAATGCGGATGTGGTGTTCGGCAGGGCAGGCGGCACGGACTATGTCACGAACCTGGACAGCCTCAATGTAATCAACTCCAACACCATCACCGTCAATTCGGCGGTGGATATGCCCGGCTCCATTGCCTTCACGGCCAATGCAAACCAGGCGGGCGCTGTGGACATCAACGCTCCAATCGGCCTCAACGGCCATCTGGCGCTGGGTGCGGCCATCCGGCCTGCATCCCTCACAGTAACCACGCCGGGCGGGGCGCTTGCATCCACAACCCTGGGCGCGGATGTCTCCACCAAGGGCAACATGACCTTCCTGGATGCCGTGGTGGTGGATGTTTCCAACCGCACCCTGGCCTCATGGGAAGGCAACATAACCTTCCATGAGAATCTGGACACGGATGGAACGCCCTACACGCTGGTTCTTAACGCGACCAACAATGGATTGGCCAACGGAATACCTGTGGGTGCTGTCCGGCTCAACGATGTGGGCCAGAACAACCCCTTCGGCTTGCTGGATGTCAACGCTCTGTCAGCAGAGCTTACCGGCGACATCAAGATCAACGGCAATGTGGACTTTGACGGCGCTGTCACCACAAGGCTCAAGACCGATGTCTTTGTGGACATAACCGATGCTCCTGTGAACTCGCGTGTGGTCTTCAACACCATTGACGGCGGCCACAGGCTCACCATTGACGCCCAGAGCAACTTCGGCACGGCGAACAATGTTGTGTTCCTTGGCAACATAACCCAGCTCACGGGCCTCACGGCGGATGCCTCCAATGATGTGACCTTTGGCAACGCGGCAGCGGTCGCGCCCAACGGCGGCATCATCGTCAACATCCCCGGCGCTGTGGTTGCACGGGCTGACAACGACATCCGGCTGGTTCCCGGCGGCATAATGGTGGTCGGCGGCGGTGTTCGCATGGAAGCAAATAACGACATACACATTGACGGCGACATTGTGACAAGCGGCGACAGCCGTCTGCGCCTGCTTGCAGATGCAGACACAGACGGTGCTGGCGACCTGAACATCGGCCAGAACTGGATGTCCACCCTTGTAACAACGGCAGCCCCGCAAAACCGCCTGGATTACGCAATGATCCTGCAGGGCAACAATGTGCGTGTGGGCGGCACACTGCCCAACTCCGGCGCAGCGATAATCACCCTGGGCGGCGGCAGCATGAAGCTTGATGTGAACCCGAACAACACCACGCCCGGCAACTACTACGGCTTTGCCAACGGCGTGATGCATGCAACCGGCATACTGAACCTGGATCCGCCGGATAACGCTTATATCAACAGCGAAATCCGCGAAGGTCACTTTGTACGGGTGGAAGCATGGCGCGATGTGTTCGTGTGGGCGCCCATATTCGGCACCAATGTTAGCATAGAGTCTGACCTGGACCGCGGTATTGATCCTGCCAAGCCCGGCGCTCTTGGTAATTTTGGCGACATCTGGGTCTGCTCCAATGTCACGGCGCGGCAGAATGTCATTCTTAACTCCAACCTGGGCAGCATCTTCGGATGCCCCGGAATGCACATGATAACTTCGGGCAACAGCACCAGTCTGTCAGGTGCGCTCATTGGTACGCTGCAATACCCCCTCAATGTGACGGTGGGCGGCACGCTTTACATCAATGCTACCAGCCATCTGTTGGGGATTTCCGGTGTGTTGAACGGAACTGCCAATGATATTGACATCACGCCCACCACTCCGGGCCTCATTATCTTCAACGGCATTAGCGTTGACCACCGCGGGCCTATAGCAATGGACTTCAAGGCCGCCAGGACCATGAGCGGCATGAGCATGTATGTTGGCACGGAGTTGATGGGTATGCTGGAGCGCCTGCGCGAGGACAGGACTGAATACTACAATGGCGGAAAGCCTTGGGACAGCACCCTCATGGAACTGGAGTCACGGATCGATATCCTTGGCGACTCCATGTACGCGCCCTACGCAGACCTCTTGAGCGATGTACGGCCCTGCACCTGGGACGAATGGAAGGCCGAGCTTGAGGCAAACGAGGCAGGCTCCAAGTAAGCAAAACAGGCCATAACCTGTAAACGCAATAAGCCGGGGGAGGAAATTTCCTCCCCCGGCTTAATTGTTTTTGCAAGCCAAGAGCGTCAGGTCGGTTGGCAGGGCTGAAAGTTCCCGGCGAATCTTCCTTAAGCTTTTGAGTGCTATGGGGGGAAATGCGCAAGAACCACTCAACCTACCCTTGGCGTACAGGGCGGTTCCAGGGAGCCGTGGGCAAGGCGCACGAGCGAAGAATGAGGGAGTGTAGAGTGTACGAGGAAAAAGGAAACGGATTTTTTTGTTGGGCTACGCTAAAGCTATCCCAACCTACGGCAGAGTGCAGGGCGGGTCCAGGGTTTTGTTTTTCCCTTCAACCACCAGCGTGCAGGGCGGGTCCAGGGAAAGGAGAGCAAGGCGCGCAAGCTGGGCAAGGACGAGGTGTACTTATTGTACATCGAGCTCCTTGCACAGCGCAGCGCAACACAGCTATCGTTTTCCTGGGGCCGCCCATCAACATTTTTCCTGGGGCCGCCCCTCTCTATTCAAACTTTTTCCAGACAATCCTTGGAAAGCTCCTGATCAAACTCCACCGGGTAGCAGCCGTTAAAGCAGGCGTAGCAGAAAAGGTCTTTTGCGTTGGTATCGCCTGTGGCTTTTAAAAGCCCTTCCAGGCTCAAATAGTGCAGGCTGTCCAGGCCAAGGTGGCTGCGTAACTGCTCAACGCTCAATTTGGAGGCCACAAGCTCACCCCTGGTGGAAAAGTCGATTCCGTAATGGCAGGCGTGGCGGTGGGGCGGACAGGAAACGCGCATGTGGATTTCCTTAACCCCCAGATCCCGCAAAGCCCTTATTCGTGTGCGGGCCGTGGTGCCCCTTATGATGGAATCCTCCACTATGATTATGCGTTTTCCTGCAAGGAGCTTGCGCACGGGGTTTAACTTCACCCTCACACCAAAGTCGCGCATGGACTGGCTGGGCTGAATGAAGGTTCTGCCAACATAGTGGTTTCTTATCATCCCCATTTCAAAGGCTATTTTTGATTGCTCGCAGTACCCAAGAGCCGCATAATTGCCTGAATCCGGAAAAGGCATCACCATATCTGCATCCACAGGCATTTCTGCTGCCAGGGCGCGGCCCATTGCCTTTCTCATTTCATATACATTGTGGCCGAAGATATCTGAATCCGGCCTGGCAAAGTAGATGTACTCGAATATGCAGAAGGCCCGGCGCTCCGGCCTGGGGGTCTGTATGCTGCGAATGCCGTTTTTATTGATGATGACAATTTCGCCCGGTTCAAGCTCCCTTATGAACTGGGCTTCCACAAGGTCCAAGGCGCAGGTTTCGCTTGCCAGCACATAATGGCCGTTGACCCTGCCAAGGCACAGGGGGCGGAAACCATAAGGGTCTTTTATGCCTATCAATTCCCCATCGCTTGTCAAAAGCACAAAGGAAAAAGCCCCTTTTATGCTTTCCACGGTTTTTACAAGGGCGCTCTCCAGGCCCAAATCCAGATTTTTCACAAAAAGGTGGAGGAATATTTCAGAATCCATTGTGGTCTGGAATATGCTTCCGGTTTTTTCAAGCTGCTCCCGCAGGGCAAGAGCATTTACAAGGTTGCCGTTGTGGGCAAGGGCATAGGAGTGCCTGCGGTGACGCACCACAAAGGGCTGGGCGTTTGTGAGCGAGCTTTGCCCGGTGGTGGAGTAGCGCACCTGGCCTATGGCCGAGCGGCCTGCAAGCTTGTCCAGATCTGCTGGCTTGAAAACATCGGCCACAAGGCCCATGCCCTTGTGCAGCAGTATGCCGCCGTCATCATTATAGGAGGCTATGCCGGCACTCTCCTGGCCCCGGTGCTGAAGGGCATAAAGGCCAAAATAGCACAGGCGGGCTGCGTCTTCGTGCCCCCACACTCCGAAAACGCCGCAGGCTTCGCGCGGCTTGTCTTCATCAGTTGATTGCCACATCAGCGGAATACTCCTGCAGGGAGCGCACTCCCAGCTTTTGGGATTTCATGGCATAAAGACCCTGGCACAGAGCAAGTGCCCCAGCCATTGTGGTTACATAGGGTACCCCGAAGGTCAGGGCTGCGCGCCTTATCTCGTAGCCGTCCCTTGCCTCCTTTGATCCCTGTCCTGATCCGGTGTTTACGATCAACGCAATTTCGTTGTTTTTAATTGCGTCCACAGCATGGGGGCGTCCCTGGCTAACCTTGTTGATGGTTTTTGCCTCAATGCCCCTTGATGTCAGAAAGGCTGCTGTGCCGCCGGTTGCAACAAGGTCAAAGCCCATTTTTGCCAGGTCAGCGGCAATGCCTGCCATCTTTTCCTTGTCTTCATCTGCCACGCTCACAAAGACCGTGCCGCTGGTTACCAGCTTCTGGCCGGCTGCAAGCTGGGCCTTGGCAAAGGCCGGGCCAAAATCCTTGTCTATGCCCATCACCTCGCCGGTGGACTTCATCTCCGGGCCAAGAAGGGGGTCAACCCCTGGAAAGCGGTCAAAGGGAAAAACAGCCTCCTTAACAGCCTTGTGGGGCAGGTTTTCAATTTCCCTTATGCCAAGCTCCTTCAGGGTATGGCCCATCATAACCTTTGTGGCCACCTTGGCCCAGGGAACGCCCGTGGCTTTGCTCACAAAGGGAACCGTGCGGGAAGCCCTGGGGTTGACCTCAATGATGTAAAGGGTCTCATCCTTAACCGCAAACTGGATGTTCATAAGGCCGATGACTTCAAGCTCTGCGGCAAGGGCTGCCGTGGCCTTGCGGATTTGGGAGAGTATCTCCCTTGAAAGGCTTTTGGGCGGCAGAACGCAGGCGGAATCTCCGGAATGCACGCCTGCGGCCTCAATGTGCTCCATTATTCCCGCCACAATTGTCTGCCGGCCATCGCACACAGCATCCACATCAACTTCAAGGGCGTTTTCCAAAAACCGGTCAATGAGCAGGGGATGCCCCTCTTCCGAGGCTTCGAAGGCCAGCCGCGCAAAGTGCGCCAGGCTGTCCCTGTCATAGACAATGTGCATTGCCCGGCCGCCAAGAACAAAGCTTGGCCTCACAATGAGCGGATAGCCTATGTGCTCGGCTATGCCCATTGCCTCATCAAGGGAAAGGGCCGTGCTGTTTTGAGGCTGCCTTAAATTGAGCTTTTTTAGCATTGCGCCAAAGAGCTTGCGATCCTCGGCCTTGTCTATGCTTTCCGGCGAGGTGCCAAGTATGGGGACCCCGGCTTTGGAGAGCCTGTTTGCAATGTTCAGCGGAGTTTGGCCCCCGAACTGGACAATCACGCCAAAGGGTTTTTCTTTTCTGGCGATGTGAAGCACATCTTCGGCAGTCAGCGGCTCGAAATAGAGCCTGTCGGAAGTGTCGTAATCCGTGCTCACGGTTTCAGGGTTGGAGTTTACCATTATGCTTTCCACACCCATTTCCGCGAGGGCAAAGCTGGCATGAACGCAACAATAGTCAAACTCTATGCCCTGGCCTATGCGGTTTGGCCCGCCGCCCAGAATCATAACCTTCTTTGCCTTGGAGTCGCCGACCTCGTCCTCCTGCTCGTAGGTGCTGTAATAATAAGGCGTGAAGGCGGCAAACTCCGCGGCGCAGGTATCCACAGACTTATAGACCGGATAAATATTGTGCTGCGCCCTCAATGCTGAAATCTCGCCCTCGCTTTTGCCCCACAGAAAGGCAAGCTGGCGGTCTGAAAAGCCGTTTCTCTTGGCAGCAAGAAGGGTTGGATGCGTGGGGCCTGCATCCCTTATGGCTGTTTCCATCTGCCATATTTCGCGGATGTGGTGCAAAAACCAGGGGTCAATGCCGGTTATGGCATAAATCTCGTCAACGGCCATGCCCGCTGCAAAGGCATGGCGGATAAAGAATATGCGCTTTGAATTGGGGGTTGCCAGCATTTTGACGATAAATTCCTTGCTTGGTGCGGCCCCTGCGAAATCTGCCTCATCCTTTCCGTCCGCCCCAAGGCCAAAGCGCCCCACTTCCAGAGAGCGCAGGCCCTTTTGCAGAGCTTCCTTAAAGGTCCTGCCTATTGCCATGGTTTCGCCCACGCTTTTCATGGATGTTGTGAGGGCATCGGGCGTCTGGGGAAACTTTTCAAAGGCAAAGCGCGGGATCTTGATTACGCAGTAATCTATGGAAGGCTCGAAGCACGCAAGCGTCTGGCGGGTTATGTCGTTTGGAATTTCGTCAAGGGTATAGCCCACGGCCAGCTTGGCTGCTATTTTGGCAATGGGAAAGCCAGTGGCCTTTGATGCCAAAGCCGAGCTTCTGGAAACCCGCGGGTTCATCTCAATTACAATCATTTCCCCGTTTTTGGGGTTTATTGCAAACTGCACATTGGAGCCGCCCGTTTCCACGCCTATTTCGCGCATGACCGCAATTGAGGCGTTGCGCATTGCCTGATACTCGCGGTCGCTTAAGGTCTGGGCAGGGGCGACCGTTATGGAATCGCCCGTGTGCACCCCCATTGGGTCAAGGTTTTCTATGGTGCAGATGATGACAACATTGTCCTTGACATCGCGCATCACCTCCAGCTCGTATTCCTTCCATCCGAGCACGGATTCTTCCACCATGACCTGGTGGGTGAGGCTGGCGTCCAGGCCTCTTTTGACTATGGTTTCCAGCTCCTCTCCGTTGTAGGCAATGCCGCCGCCTGTGCCCCCAAGGGTGAAGCTGGGCCTTATGATTACCGGAAAGCCTATGCGGGCTGCCGCATCCTTTGCCTGCTCCAGAGTGTTGGCAAAAAAGCTTGCAGGAACTTTAAGGCCGATTTTTGTCATGGCCTCACGAAAGCGCTCGCGGCTTTCCGCCTTTTCAATCACATCCACATTGGCGCCGATAAGCTCCACGCCATAGGCCTCAAACACCCCCTGCCGGGCGCAGGCAACAGCAGTGTTAAGTCCGGTCTGGCCGCCAAGGGTTGGCAGCACCGCATGGGGCCTCTCCCGCTCCACAATGGCTGCCACAACTTGGGGCGTAACAGGTTCAATATAGGTGCGGTGGGCGGTGGCCGGGTCGGTCATTATGGTGGCGGGGTTGGAGTTGACAAGCACAATCTCGTAGCCCTCTTCTTTGAGGGCCTTGCAGGCCTGGGTGCCTGAATAGTCGAACTCACAGGCCTGGCCTATTATTATGGGGCCTGCCCCGATGATGAGTATTTTTTCTATGTCCGTGCGCTTTGGCATTATTTTTGGCTACCGTGTTTGCAATTTAAGGTTGCTTAAGTCATCATTTTTACAAACTCATCAAAAAGGTAATGCGCATCATGGGGGCCAGGGGATGCCTCCGGGTGGTACTGGACGGCCAGGAGGGGAATATCCAGATGTTTAAAGCCCTCGCAGGTGTTGTCGTTGAGATTGATGTGGGTGAGTTTTACGCTCTTTTTGGGCAGGGTTTTGGCATCAACTGCAAACCCGTGGTTCTGGGAGCTTATTTCCACCCTGCCGGTTTCCAGATTTTTAACA
>JASEHB010000493.1 GCA_030018745.1 Desulfatibacillaceae bacterium
AGGCATTTTTCAAACAAGCCGGTGGGCAAGGGGGTGCTTGAAAAAATGCTGGAGCTTGCCAGGTATTCTCCAACAGCATCCAATGACCAGAATGTGCATTTTGTGGTGGTGCGAGACCGGCAGCGCATCCGCGAGGCGGCCCGGCGTATCTGGAAGGCGGGTGAAACCGCCTATGGCGCGGTCAATGCCACTCCCGGCAAACAGGCCTTTGCAGCTATCCGCAGCCTTCTGCCCGTTATGCGACTTGCAAAATATGCAGAGGCAATGGATTTCTACATGGAGGAATCCGCCAAAGGCCGTGATTTTATTTTGCATGACGCCCCGGTGCTCATACTCATTGCCGTGCCTAACCGGGCATCCTTTGGCTGCGACAATTGCAACATAGCAGCAGCAAACATAACCAACTATGCTCATGCCCTTGGCCTGGGGACTTGTTATCTGGGTTTTCTCACCCTGGCCCTGCGCTTTTCCAAGGGCCTGCGCGAGCTTTTGCAGGTTCCCGAAAAAAAGCGGGTTTACGCAAGCCTTTCTTTGGGTTGGCCCAAGTATCGCCATGCACGGGCAACAGCCCGCAAGCCCCCGCGCATAACCTGGCTGGACTGATGGGAAAAAACAGCTTCAGGAGGCATCGGCAAAAAGCCCCAGTGGCAGAAGCGCTTTTCAGCAGTTTGTCCTGCCTGGGCCGTGCGCCTTTTTTGCGGCTTTGCAATCGCTGATTTATGCATTATATTATTAAAAATGCTAAATCATACAACGCGAAACGAGCCTGAACAAAAGATGGAGAAAAGGCGCTTGACAAGTTCAATCATAAAAAACCTTGTCATGGCGGCCCTGCTTTTGATTGCCCTTGACACTGGCGGCACGGCAGAAGTTTTGGCAGCGGATTTTCGCGGCCCCTGGGGCCAGGATGTTAAAAGGCAGGCATCAATGGAGCCGGAAGGCAGGGACAGCGTTTTTTCCGGTGCGGTTGCCTGGTATCAGCGAGTTGTTTCGCCCGCAGCAGGCCAGGGCCGCTGCCCCATGTATCCCAGTTGCTCGGCTTACAGCCGCAAAGGCTTTGCAGAAAAGGGCTTTTTTTGGGGCTTTGTGATGACCTGCGACCGGCTTATGCGCTGTGGCCGGGATGAAACGCGCCTTGCTCCAAAAGTATGGGTGGATGGCAGGGAACTCACTGTTGATCCACTTGAGGCCAACCAGTTTTAAGAGCTGTTTTCCTTTCCTTATTCAGGAGCATTTTTCCCGGCTGGCTTGGCGGCAGTGTAAAAATCCTTGCCTGTTTGTAAACAATCCCAAACAAAAAAGGTCTATGCCTTTTGTCGTATAAAAGCCCCAAAAAGGCTTGGCAGTGCGTTTGACAGGGGTTTTTACCCTTTGGCCTGAATCTTGCTATTAAAGAAATATCCTGAATCTTGCTGGTTAAGAGATATGATGCTGTGAAGCAAAGAGCAGTTTTTGCAAGGCAAAGCACAAAGGAGGCACGCCATGATCAGAAAGCAGTATCTAAAATCCAAGCCCCTGTGCAAAGTCACCTTTGAGGTGCCCGCCCAGGAAGCCGCCGATGCACAGTCAATTTGCGTGGCAGGCGATTTCAACGGATGGGACACGGCAGCCACGCCCATGAAAAGGAAAAAGGATGGCTCCTTTTTCGCCACTGTTTCCCTGGAAACGGGTCGCGACTACCAGTTCCGCTATCTTTTTGACGGGGAAAACTGGCAGAACGACTCCGAGGCTGACCGCTATATGCCCTCTCCTTACGGGAACTGCGAAAACTGCGTGGTGGAAGTTTGATTCCCTTGTAACGGCTTAAAATCCCAAGCAAGGCCTTTTTCTGCCTGTTACGCAGCCATCCACAAGGCAAGGCCCGGCAGTTCGCTAAACCGGGCCTTGCTTCTTGGCGGACTTTTTTGCTCTTGATTTCTGCCTGGACCACACCTGCCAAGCAACCCGGCAACAAGGCGCTGGCCTTTCAGGAGATACCCATACTCCAGGTCTTTGCCGTGCTTTAACCGGTTTTCCTGTTGAGCTTTCTGTCCTGTTCCTGCAATAATAACAGGCTGACCAATGGCAATGTCCTTCATGCCATGCGGTTTGGGGCCTAATTAAGCTGGCTTTTTTAAGGAAAGACCTGACAAAGCTTACGGTTTGTAAAGGGTTTGGATTTGGAAAAAATGGAAGAAAAAGTAAGACAAAGGTCAAGGACAGGCCGGGGCAGGGCAAAGCAGCCCATCCTGTGCCATTGCTGCGTGAAGGAGTTTGTCTTCTGCTGGACCTGCCGCTGCGGCTTTGCCATGTGCCAGGCCTGCATGAATGAAAACCTGTGGGGGGTCACCTGCAACAACATAATTTGGCAATGCCCGGATTGCGGCAACTGGAACGGCTTTGGAAACCAGTGATGCCGGGCTGCAAGGACATTCGCGGCTTACGATTTTGCACCTGCCCTTAAAAACTTAAAAGGCCGGGTGCACCTTAACCCCAAGGGCGGTGCAACACGGCCATTGTGAATGGGCCTTGATTGAAGGCTATTTCTTTAA
>JASEHB010000494.1 GCA_030018745.1 Desulfatibacillaceae bacterium
GGCTGGGAGCATGGTCCAGGACTATCTGGGCCTTTGCCCAAAGCCCGGCAAGAGCAGCCAAAAGGCTTTGGCATGAGGAATTCAGATACGGTCAAACAGCTTTTTGCATAACAGCGGCCGCCCCCAAAGACCCCTTGGGGGAGTTGAAATTAACGGCCTTATTTTATTTGCCTTATCTTCCTGGCAGGGCCATAACCCCCAGGGGGCATTGCAAGCCTGGCCCAAGACTCAATTTTCCGGGCGAACGCTATAATATTCTATAAAAAAGGTCAACATCTCCTTTGGACAAAAAGGCAGGCCCCAAAAGCGGGTTGCGCTGTCTGTTGCTTTCCATAGCCGTCCGGTTTTTGGGGCATTGTTGCGGATAAAGCATAATCAGTTTAAAAAATTGAGGTGCAAAAAGGCGGCAACAATTTAAAAGCGGCTTGTTTTTTTGCTTGCACAAAGATTTTGGCCCTCTTAAAAAGCAGATAGATTGTTTTGGCCTTTTGCAGGATGAAAAGAACACGGCTTTGAGAAAGCGCTTTTTAATTGAGTTGCAAAACAAGGCAAAAAGAGCCGCAAGGCTAAAAAGGCGAAAGAAAAATGCCGATGATAGATGTTCAAAACCGACCTGATGACAGAAATATTCCCATCAACAAGGTGGGCATAAAGAATCTTCGCTATCCAATACGGGTGCTTGACAGGCGCAACCAGTTTCAGAACACAGTGGCCCTTATAAATATGTATGTGGATTTGCCCCACGACTACAAGGGCACCCACATGAGCCGCTTTGTGGAGATGCTTCACGAGATAAGGCCGGAAGTCTCCTTGAGGACCTTTTCCATTCTGCTCCAGCAGATGAAGAGCCTGCTTGCTGCCCAAAGCTCCCACATAGAGATTCTTTTCCCTTATTTTATTGAAAAATACGCGCCTGTTACCAAAAGCCCAGGTCTTATGGAATACACCTGTCGGCTCATGGGATCATCGGACCCGGATGACAACCTGGATGTGGCTCTGGAAGTTATTGTGCCGGTTACAAGCGTTTGCCCCTGCTCCAAGGAGATTTCCGAGTGCGGAGCGCACAATCAGCGCGGAGAGGTGCGCCTCACCGTGCGCTTTGAGCGCTTTGTGTGGATTGAGGACATGATTGAGATGGTTGAGCGCTCTGCTTCCTGCGATGTTTATTCCGTGCTCAAAAGGGCAGACGAGAAGTTTGTTACGGAAAAGGCTTTCAACAACCCCAAATTTGTTGAAGATGTGGTGAGGGATGTGGCAAAGGCCCTGGAGGGGGATTCAAACATCAACTGGTTTTGCGTTTCAGCGGAAAATTTCGAGTCCATCCACAACCACAGCGCATTTGCCATGATCACTTCCGGTCAGGAGAAGCCTCCATTTCTCGTAACAAGCGCGCGACCTGTGCGGTGATGCGCCCCGCATCGGCCCCCGGTGTGTTGCAGAAAACCGCAAAGGTAAAGTCCTTTCCCCCTGCCCGTATAAAGCCCGCCCGCGTGCTTATGCCCGAAAGGGTGCCGGTCTTGTAGCGCACGCCTGCATCTTCGGTAAGCAGCTCTGCATAGGGGGAAAACCGGTGCAGAATTTTATCCATCTGCCTTGCGCTTATTAAATTTGCGCGGGCAATTCCCGAACCTTCAGCTATTTTCATGTCCGGCAGGTTTATGGCCTTTGCGGCAAAATCCTTTGCCGCAGCCAGGCTTTTGGCAAGATTGGCAGGAGGGTTCTGCCCGGCGCCTGCTGCCAGAAACACCTGGTTGGCAATAAAGTTGTTGGAAAACTCCAGCATCCTTTTGCACACTTCATCCAGCGCATGGGGGGAGCTGGCTGTCATAAGCAGCCTGTCGCCCTCCCTTACCCTGCCTATGCTTATGCTCTCAAAGCCCTTGTTGGTTTGCAGCTTCCAGAAATGTGAAAAGAGATGACCGCAATAAAAGGTGGCCTCATCGTGAACATGGGTTAGGAGAACCCTGCCGGAGGGCAGGTTCTTTTTGCGGATGATTTTTTGCGCAAAGTCCACAAGCGGTGTCTGGGGTTCTGCGCTGGCAAGCCGGTTGTCGGCCCCCCTTGTAAAATAAACCGTGTTGAAGTTGGCGCTCAAGGCTCCCGCTGGTGCATCATAGGCCCTTGCAGACGAGCCTGTGCCGGGAATGACAACCGGATGCTCAAAAAAGAAGTGATCCAGAACCAGATGCCTTACCTGCGGGGCCAGTTGGGCAACAGCCCCGGCATATAGGGAAAGCACCTCGGATGTGAGCAGGGGGTCGCCAAATCCCTTCATGACAAGGGTGTCATCCCCTCTCAAATAAAAGGCTGTGGGAAAGTGGTAGCCAGGCCCTAAAGTTTCAAGGGCAAAAAGGCTTGTAAATATTTTTAAGGTGGATGCCAGAACCCTGGGCGCATCCGGATTGTGGGAAAAGACGACCCCCCCTTGGGAGTCCGTTACCAAAAGAGAATCGTTTTGCCCCACAAGCCGGGCAAGGGAGGGCGGAAGATTCCGGGCCTGGGCAAAAGGCCCCATGACCAAGGTCAAAAA